>VGMB01000017.1 GCA_016866585.1 Chlamydiota bacterium | reverse complement strand
TACATGCAAAAAAAAATTAAGAAGGAGATATAGTGAAAATAGCTGTTGTCGGTGGGGGATTTGCAGGGGTTGCTCTTTGCTATTATTTAAGTTCTCATAAGAGTGTCTTTGTAACGCTTATTGATAAAAAGGGCATCGCTTCTGGCGCTTCCGGAGCCTCATGCGGTCTTATGCATGCCTTCGTTGGGGAACAGGTTCGTAAAAGTCAGCTGGCGGATGAGGCCTTTGCCGAATCCAAAAAACTTATTCAGATGGCACAAGCCGAATCTTCAGAGGTGTTCGCGGATTTCTCAGGTATTGAGAGGATTGCCCAAACTGAGGAGCAGAGGCAGACCCTCTTGAATTATGCACAGACCTCAGATGATGTTTCGATTATATCTCACAATCATTTTTTTCTTCATAAAGGTGCTACGATTCAGACCATAGCCTATTTGAATGCCCTATGGCAGGTATGTAAGCGAAGAGGGTCTGTGTTTGAAAAAAAAGAGGTGACCGATGAAGAGCAGCTTATAGGTTTTGATCATATTGTGTTTGCTTGCGGAGCTGGTATATTTTCATTTTCAAGGTTTAAGAATTTTAGACTCGACTGCACTAAAGGGCAGGCCCTTCAGATTCAATGGCCAACTTCATACCCCCGGATACAGCACAGTATAGTCGCCAAAGGTTATATTGCTAAGTCTTTAGAAGAGGATAAGGTCTTTTTGGGCTCTACGTTTGAAAGGGGGATTTTTTCTATGGACCCTGATATAGAGGTGGCCAAAGCAGATCTACTTCCTAAGTTTCATGCGATATTTCCAGAGCTAAGTTTAAACTGTATTGGAATAAAATCAGGTGTCAGGGTGACTTCGAAGGGACACTATTTTCCCTTGATCGGAAATGTTACAGAAAACATATCTATTTTTACAGGGCTTGGATCCCGTGGGCTATTGTACCATGCTTTGTTTGCCAAAATGCTAAGCAATCTGATCATCAAAAATGAGGACAAGGATATCCCTGCTATAACTAAGGTCCTTCTTTCCAAGAACAAAGGTTTGGCATAGAATTAAGATTTATACCTTGGGAGCAAATGTGGCTTTTATCGAAGGAACTTTTACATTTTTAGGAACCTCATCATCAATGGGTGTTCCCGTTATTGGATGCTCATGTTCCGTTTGCACGTCTTCTTCTATCTATAACAAAAGAAAAAGATGCGCAGCTCTTATTGAGGTAAGTTCTAAAAAGATTTTGCTAGATGCTGGTCCTGAAATCAGGATGCAGCTTCTAGATGCCTGTATTAACGACATAGACGGTGTCATCATCACCCATGGCCATTTCGATCATATTGCAGGGGTTGATGATCTTAAGTCGTTTTACTATAAGAAAAAATCCAAGCTTCCCATGGTGTTACCAAGGCAAACTTATAATGATTTTTGCGTGCGGAACCACTACATGATGGATAAATCAAGTGGAGGTACGGAAAGCCTTTTTTTTGATTTCCATATTATTGATGATATGTTCTCTTTTGCTCATTTTTGCGGGGTAGAGTTTTACTTTTTAGGATATCAACAAAACAATATGGATGTGCTAGGATTTAAGCTCGGTAATTTAGCCTATCTTTCCGATATCAAGCAATACTCCGACAGGCTTTTGCAAGAAATTCAAGGGATAGATGTTCTTATTATAAGCGCGCTGAGAAAAACCACATCAACTATGCATCTAAGCATAGATGAGGCTATTGCATTTGCACAGAGAATAGGAGCCAAGAAAACATATTTCACACATATGGCTCATGAAGTAGATTATGAATCAGATGCTAAACATCTGCCAAAGGATATCTTTCTCGCCTATGACGGCCTCCAGATATCATTTAATTACTATAAGGGAATTGTATGACACACGAAAAAACAAAACACCAAGTACCTCAGTCCTACGATATTCACAGCGTAGAAAACGTTCTTTTAGTGGGTATTTATTCTTCAGGGAATCAAAAGGGCAAGTGTGAAGAGTATCTACAGGAACTAGTAAGACTTTGTCATACCTTTGGAATTCAACAAACACACTGTATACCATGCCCAGTTAAAAAGTTAGATGCCGGCACATATCTCGGATCGGGTAAGCTGGAAGAGCTGGCCAATATGAAAACAGATCTGGGCTACCAGCTGGTAATTTTTGATGATGAGATAAGCCCTCACCAGCAGAGGAACTTAGAGCAGATCTTCAAAACGCCTGTTATCGATAGAACAGAACTCATTATAGAAGTATTCGCTCAAAGAGCCCAGACAAAAGAAGCTAAACTGCAAATCGAACTTGCTAAAATTAAGTACCAGTTCCCCAGACTACGAAGGATGTGGACCCACCTTTCTCGTCAGTCTACAGGCGGAGGCGGTTTTTTAAAAGGTGAGGGAGAAAAACAAATCGAGATCGATAGACGTCTTTTAAGAAGAAGGATAGATGTTTTAAAAAAAGAAATAGAAGAGGTGGTAGATCAGCGTAAGGTGCAAAGGGTAGCTCGTCAGCGCTCCGGCATACCTACGTTTGCTATCATTGGTTATACCAATGCTGGAAAATCTACTCTTCTTAAAACCTTGACACATGCAGATGTTCTTGTTGAAGATAAACTTTTTGCTACCCTAGATACAACAACACGTAAGTTCGTCTTACCTAATAGGCAGGAAATATTACTCATCGATACGGTCGGGTTTATTAGAAAAATTCCTCATACTCTTGTTGCTGCGTTTAAGAGTACCTTGGAAGAAGCCGTTCATACTGATATCCTTTTGCATCTTATAGACGTAAGCCATCCAAATGCAGAAGAGCATGCTGAGGCGACAATGGAAGTTCTCTCAGAGCTTGGAGCTAAAGATCATCCTATTATCACAGTACTTAATAAGGTTGATGCCTGTGAAGATCCTACTCTGATTACGAAGCTTAGGTTAAAGTATCCTAAGACAGTCCAGATATCAGCTCTTAACAAAACAGGATTAGATCATCTTGCAGAAGTTATGATAGAAGAGCTTGCTAAGCTCAGAAAAATCGTAAATGTTCGTATTCCACAAAGTAATTATGCTCTTGTGGCCGAGCTTATGCACGAGGGCAACGTGCTGCACTCCGATTATGAGGAAAACGATGTTATCCTTAAAATGGAGATACCTGCAAAGCTCGAATATAAAGTTAAACCTTATATTATAGAGGAACCTTAAATTTGTCATACAGCGATCTTTCTTATTCGGAAAGATCGCTAGATATCTCTTTTTTAGAATTCGAGAAGAAAGATTCTTTGACTTGATCTATTGTTCCATGACACACCATCTGTACTGCGATAAGGCATATGATCATACCTCCAAATCTCTGTATCGCGTTAAGACCTTTTTGACCCAAAATTCTTTTAAATCGAGCTGCTCCAAGAAGGATCAATATGGAGGGGATCCAGGCTAAAAACAATACTAAAAGCATGACAAGACTATTTTTCACCTGTTCAGAATAGATCATAAGGGTGGTAATTGTTCCAGGGCCTGCTATCAGTGGCATAGCAAGTGGTACGATGAATGGCTCTTCAGATTTAAATTCTGTAATATCATTTTTTTTAGGAAAAATTAGTCCCAACCCGATGATAAAAAGAATAATACCTCCAGCCAATCCCATAATCGACTGGGATATTCCCAGAAAACGTAGTATGTGATTGCCAAAGTACATAAAACAGATCAAGATCAGTAATGCAATTAATAGTTCCCTATAGATTATTTGTCTTTGTTTTCTTAGAGGATATTTTCCCAAAAGAGCAAGAAAGATAGGAATGCTGCCAGCAACGTTCATTACTAAAAAAATGGAGAAGGCTAGTGAAAATATAGACATGATCTATTCCTAATGTATAAGTACTTTCATAGCTCTTTTCTTTTGAGTAGTCAAAAAAATAATCCAGTTTTGTTGAGCTTAAATAAATATTTACCTTTCAAGAGATCCAAATCTATTAGAGATACTGTGTAAAAAAAGTGACTTGCAAAATGAGTCAAGGTAGTACTCAAGCATGAATAGATTAAAAAAAAATAATCGAATGTTTTTAAAAGTTCATAATAAGGATTAGATTTTGATTTTTTGAAATCAAATTATAATTTTCCGTTTCAGATTAAAGATAAAATAATTTTTTAATTTTTATATGCAAAATAAATAAAAATCGAAAAACAGAAGTAGATCTAAAGTTAAAATTTAATTCTGGTTAATAATTTAAAAAATAAATATAAAATTCGTCTGAAAAAAATAAAGAGAACGACTTTTATGAATCCGCTAACATTTAATTCAAATGATTTTCTATCTACCCACGCCAAACTTCATCCTCAACTTTGTGAATCAAATCGTTATACCGTACTTGGGTTAGGCACCCCATGCATAGATACGACAATTAGAGTTACAGATCGTTTTTTAAAAACGCATGGGATGGATCAAGAAAATTGGGGGCAAATATTTGATTTAAAAAAATATTGCACACTTATTGCGAAAGCTCAAAAAATTTACCAAGAACCCATTATAAGAACTACAGGTGGAAGCTGTTCGAATCTCATAAAAACTCTAGCTAAAATACATAATTCAACAGCATTTTTTGGGAAATTAGGAGATTTTCCAGAAGATGAATTTTATCGATCTCAAATGGAAAATGCCGGTGTTAGGTTAATCAGTCCTCCTTCATCTATTCCTATAACTCAAGTAACAGCATTTATAGGAGAAAGCAAAGAAAGATTTTTTCGTGTCTTTCCTAACTTAAGCAAGAACCTACCCAATTCAATTTTAGATAAAAGAAATAAGATATTTCAAGATGTTAGGATTACCCACTTCGAAGGTTTCATGTTGAAGGAGTACTCTTTAGCTTTTATTAAACGGGCGATGCAATTAGCGCAAGAATCGGGCTCGATAATTTCTTTAGATTTGGGATGTGAACCAATTACAGCTAAATATTCTATCGAAATTTTGGATATTCTTAGAAAGGTTGATATCGTTTTCACAAATTGCGATGAGGCAAGGGTATTGCTGAACCTGAAAACTTCACATCATATTGCTGAAATAGCAGGGGAAATACTTTCTAGCTGTCAAAATACAACTTCATCCACAACCTCGAAAAAGATGACAGATGGCTCGGTAGTGAGTCTTAGAGCTGCTCGTATCTGTATAGTAAAGGAAGGAGCTAATGGTGCCTTAGTTCGTATGGGAGATTATAGAACTCATGCTGTTGCCCGGCAAATCGAAAAAGAAGACATTGAAAATACAAATGGTGCAGGAGATTGCTACGCTGCCGGTTTTTTGGGGGGATTCATTAATGGATGCTCTTTAGATGGATGTAACAAAATTGGAAATCTTTTGGGAGGCGCTGTTGTGACTCAAATAGGTGCTGAAATTTCAGATGAAGTCTGGCCTGTCGTTAAAAAAGAGATAAACCAAATGATTGTAGATGATACAAAAAAACAAAGAAATAGAGCAGATTCTTTTATCATGATGCTAAAAATCTCAAGAAAAATTGATCGACTATGTCAAATTATTACAAATGAAATGAAAAAAAAACGAATTAAATTGTATTCACCTAACATGAAAATCAAGTTCAAAAGCTCTTATATCAAAAGAATAAAAAATGAAATTCATAATTTAGAAAAAAAATGGAATGTTCTCTCTAAGGAATTATACTGAAATTTTTTTTAGAGAAAAACTCCTCTTACTTTTTTTAAAAATAGTAAATAAAGTAGATGTGTAGTGAAAAAATAATTTACAGCTGTGGTTTAAGTCACTTTAATTACAGGTTAAGAATATTGTTGTAATATCGCTCATTTATTAACACAATAGCTTAGATTCTCTTGCCTGCTGCTTGTGTTCATGGCATACTAGATAGCCTTTATATTGTGAGAGATTGTGGAAAAGAAAAAGTTTAAAGTTGTTACTTTAGGTTGTAGAACAAATCAATACGAATCGCAGGCATACACTGATCAGTTGATAGGCCTTGGCTATGAGGCGGCAAGTGATGCCGATGCTGCTGAGATTTGCGTGGTAAACACGTGTACTGTCACCGAGTCTGCCGATAGCTCTAGTCGCCATCATATTAGACAGCTTGCTAGACAAAATCCGGGGGCCAAGATCCTTGTGACCGGTTGTCTTGCACAAAGAGATCCAGACTTGCTTTCTCAGATCGAAGGAGTAACCCATGTTGTTCCTAATACAGATAAAGAAAATCTTTTAGCAACCATTTTTCCAAAAGAAGATCTTCCTGAATTTGCAATAAAAAATTTTGAAGCTCATACCAGAGCTTTTGTTAAAGTGCAGGATGGGTGTAATTCTTTTTGTACATATTGCATAATCCCTTATGTTAGAGGTCGCTCTAGATCACGAAAGCTAGATGAAATACTAGAGGAAATCAACACTCTTGTATCAAACGGATACAAAGAGATCGTTTTAACTGGAATAAATATCGGAGATTTCGATGGAGCCCCTGAAGAGGGTCAGCCTCCTGTAAGGCTTTCTGAACTTGTTCGTGCCGTTGATAAAATTGAAGGTGTTGAAAGAATCCGCATTTCTTCTATCGATCCTGATGAGGTTGACGATGATCTAATAGATGCTGTCATTAATGGAAAAAAAACATGCCATAGTTTCCATATAGTCCTGCAATCTGGCTCAAATATCGTGTTAAAGAGAATGAACCGCAAGTATACGAAAGAAATTTTCCTTTCCACGATAAATAGGCTTAAAAACATATCTAGTGATTTCACTTTTACAACAGATATTATTGTTGGATTCCCAGGTGAATCGCAGGCTGACTTCCAGGATACTTTGGATGTCATGGATAAAGTGAAATTCGCTAAAGTACATATGTTTCCCTACAGCGAAAGAAAAAGAACTAGGGCTGCGATGTTTACTGGCAAGGTTCCTCACCCTGTGATCCAGGAAAGAAAAAGACAACTTCTAGAGCTTGCAGAAAAGAACGCCTATGAACTTAGGCATCATTATGTGGGAAGAACGATGTCAGTGCTTATTGAAAGTGAAGAGAAGAATCGCCCCGGCGTTTTTTCTTCTCATACCGAAAACTTTCTTCCCGTGCTCGTTGAAGATAACACCCTTTCCTCAAACCAAATCATCATGGTGGAAATAATAGAAAATACACAAGAAGCTCTCATAGGGAGGAAAATATCATGAGAATACTAGTTCAACACCCCTACCGTCCATTTTCTCATGTTGCGGGATCCAGCTGTGTCATTCCCTATACTTCTTGGAAACTTACGGCATACCCTACACGTGTAAGGTTAGAGGATCTTTTTGATCAGGAAGTGATCGATGTGAGATTCTCTTTCGAAGGCCCTGTTCAAGAGTTCACTGTCCAGCAAAATTTAGAGAAGGGAGTTGTGCAGCTTTTTGGTATGTCACGCAAAGGATATTTTAGGATCGTATTTGAGCTGAAGAGTTCCGGAATCTATCTTTCTTTTGAAAAATTGCCTGAAGGGGAAGTTAAGATAACAAAGGGCTCTGAATCTTTTGTCATCCAAGAGAAAGATCAAGTTCTTTTAAGTGGTAAATCAAAATATGACGTTTCTTCTCTTGCTGAAAAGTTGTTCCTAGGATCCACTAAAGAGCAAGACTGGGCAATGATGCGCAGACGTTGCGATCTTGCGGAGATTTTCCCTTTGTGGATGAAGGTAGGTCAGATGATACCTCGCTCGATTGCAAAGAATGACCTTTCAGGTGTATTTGCTCTTTTAGCCTCGTGTAAACAAATGGTAGATACTCGCCAAAAAAATGGGCTTATTCCCGGTTTTAAAAACCTGTTTTTAGCAGGATTTCATAGCATGTTATCACCAAGGCTCTTTGATGATGAATATCAGGGTATTGTTATAGAAGAGTCTTTAGGAGCATGTCCTTTGGAACTTTTATCACAAGGGTCAGATCTTATTCGCTCTATGTTTTTTCAGGAGTCATCAGATAGTTATTCTTTCCTACCTTGCTTACCATCTGAGTTTGCTTGCGGACGTTTTGTTCATATCAAAGCTCAATCAGGTGATAGCATAGATTTTATCTGGTCTAAAAAAATGATGAGGACTGTTGTTTTACGTTCCGCATCTTCCCGATCTGTTTTTATTGAATTCCCATCAGAAGTAAAAAGATTTCGTCTTAGGAAGAATCTGACAGACAGGGGTGTCGTGATAGATGCTGGAACAGCTGTTATGCTAGAAAAAGATCAAGTTATTTTTATCGACAAATTTGAAAAATAATTAATCTTCTTTATTTCCCTTTTCTTGTTACTTTCGTATATACAGTAACAAGATAATTTTTTAGGGATGCGTTATGTTGGAGCTTTCACCTTTTCAAGATGGTATTAATGCCGTTCAGTCAAATATTCATAATCCTCACGGGCTTCTTGGGATCCATTCTCTAAATGAGAAATCTAAGGTTATTCGTCTTTGGCGGCCTCAAGCAACCTCAATTTATCTTGAGGTGAAAGGAGAGATACTCCAGTCTACACTTGTTCACAAGGACGGTATTTTTGAGTTGCGTGTACCATCATCCATCGGTCCTAAGGATTACAAGGTCTATCATCATGGTGGGCTGTTATCTTTTGATCCCTATGCTTTTAGCCCTACTATAGGGGATCTTGATGCCTATTTATTTTCTCAAGGTGTTCATTACAAGTTATATGATATTTTAGGAGCTCGACTTCACACTGAAAATGGTGTACAGGGTGTTCGTTTTTCCCTTTGGGCTCCATCGGCAAGGTCTGTTTCACTTATTGGAGACTTTAATCATTGGGATGGTAGGGTAAATCCCATGCGCAGCCTGGGTGGATGTGGCCTATGGGAAATTTTTATCCCTGGTCTTGCTGTAGGAGAGAAGTATAAGTTTGAGATTGTGACTTCAGAAGGGACTATAAAAGTAAAATCGGATCCTATGGCGTACTATAGTGAGCTGAGACCAAATACGGCATCTATCGTCGCTGACGTAGATACCTACCAATGGAATGATACTCAGTGGCGTCTAAAAAAACAGCACTCTAATATAGAGACACCCGTCCTTATCTATGAGGTGCACTTAAGCTCGTGGAAAAGAAGTGAACACGGTTTTATAAATTTCAGGCAGTTGGCTCACGAACTTGCTGAGTATTGTAGATATATGGGTTTTACTCATGTTGAGCTCTTACCTATCTCTGAGCACCCCTTAGATGAGTCTTGGGGATATCAAATCACAGGCCCTTTTGCTATCACGTCAAGACATGGTAATCCTTCGGATTTTCAATACTTTGTTGACTACATGCACCAAAATCAGATCGGTGTGATTGTAGATTGGGTGGCAGCTCATTTTCCTGTTGATGATTTTTCTCTAGCTCAATTTGATGGAACATGCCTTTATGAACATCAAGATCCCAAGCAGGGATTTCATCCTCATTGGAATACTTATATTTATAACTACGGTCGCAAGGAGGTCAGCAATTTCCTGATTGCTAATGCTTTGTTTTGGTTTGACAAGATGCATGTCGATGGTCTTAGGGTAGATGCTGTTGCCTCTATGCTCTATTTAGATTACGGAAGAGAAGATGGACAGTGGATCCCTAATAAATACGGAGGAAAGGAAAACCTAGAGGCTGTAGAGTTTTTAAAGCATCTCAATTCGATTGTTCATGAGCAATTTCCTAAAGCTCTCATGATTGCTGAAGAGTCAACATCATACCCCGGTGTTACTCATTCTTTAGAGTCTGGAGGACTGGGTTTTGATATGAAGTGGAATATGGGATGGATGAATGACACTCTCTCTTATTTTAAAACAGATCCATTCTTTCGTAGATATCATCATAACCAGCTAACGTTCGGGCTTCTGTATGCATTTTCTGAGAAATTTGCTCTAGTTTTATCTCACGATGAAGTAGTTCATGGAAAGGCTAGTCTTCTTTCAAAAATGCCAGGAGATACATGGCAGAAGTTTGCTAACTTGCGCCTTATCTATAGCTACATGCTGTGTCAGCCGGGTAAAAAGTTGATTTTTATGGGCGCAGAGCTTGGTCAATGGACAGAATGGTCTTGCAAAGAAGAGCTTCCTTGGTATCTTTTAGATTTTCCTTATCATAAGGGTATTCAAAATCTAGTTCGTGATATTAATCATTTTTATCAAAATAATTCCAGTCTCTGGTCAAGAGATTTTGATTCAAGAGGGTTTGAGTGGGTGGAGTTTTCAGACCGAGTAAATTCGGTAGTAAGCTATTTAAGAAAATCTGATCAGGAAATTGTATTATGCGTTCATAATTTTACCCCTTCTTATTTTTCAGAATATTTTATTCCTCTAAAAAACATAGAAAGCATAGAGGAAGTTTTTAATACCGATAGAGAAGAATATGAGGGCTCTGGTAAGATCAACACCTTTGTAAATCTCTGTTATGAGGGTTATTCTTGTGTAGGTTTTACTATGCAACTACCTCCTCTAGCAACAGCAATATTTAAGGTGAACTTTCTCTAGGGATGCTATGTATAAAGAAGAATACTCTGAGCTTATAAAAGAAATCCAAAAGCATGATAGATTATACTACATAGAAGCAAAGCCCGTTATAACAGATACAGAATACGACAAGCTCCTTAAAAAATTAGAGCAGATTGAGCTGGAGCATCCCGAATGGGTATCTCCTAGCTCACCAACGCAAAGGGTTTGTGAGTCGCCTACAAAAGGCTTTGTTCAAGTTGATCATAAGATCCCTATGCTCTCTTTAGCAAATACTTATTCCAAAGAGGAAATATCCGATTTTATCGCTCGTGTCTATAAACTTCTTGATCATAAGCAAGCAAAATTTTGCTGCGAACTTAAAATGGATGGAATGGCTATTACCGCTAGGTATGAAAAGGGTGTTTTTGTAAGGGCTGTAACAAGGGGAGATGGTAAAAAGGGGGATGATATCACGGCCAATATGAAAACAATCCGCTGTTTGCCTTTGCAGCTGATAGGCAGTCATATACCCGATGTCCTTGAGGTCAGAGGCGAGGTCTATATGCTTAAAAAAGTGTTTCAAGATCTCAATACGCAAAAGGAACAAGAGGGAGACGAGCTTTGGGCAAATCCCAGAAATGCTACTGCAGGATCTCTAAAATTACTTGATCCAAAAGAAGTTGCAAAGAGAAAGTTGTCTGTCGTTTTTTATTCGATAGCAGAGGAGTCAGACCTTATAGTTCCCAATCAGCATCTATGTAATCAAGTACTTAGGAAGTGGGGACTTCCTGTTTTTGCAGAAAATCATATGCATGTATGTGAGGATGAAGAACAGATTATGGCTTTTGCTGAACAGATCGAAAAGCAAAGAAATAGCCTTCCCTTTGATATAGATGGAATAGTTATAAAGCTCGATGAGCGTAAATACCATGATATGTTAGGTTCTACGGGCAAATCACCAAGATGGGCAGTGGCGTATAAATTTGCTCCAGAGCAGGCACAGACAAGAGTTGAGGATATTACAGTACAGGTCGGTAGGACTGGTGTACTGACTCCTGTAGCAGAGCTAGATCCTGTCTTTTTAGCAGGGAGCACTATTTCAAGAGCTACTCTTCATAATCAAGAAGAGGTACAAAGAAAAGACGTCCGAGTTGGTGATACTGTTATTATTGAAAAGGGGGGAGATGTTATCCCTAAGGTTGTAGAAGTTGTCATGACAAAAAGACATCCTCATTCCCAACCTTGGAAGATGCCCACCACATGTCCTAGCTGTGGATGTGCAGTTGTTCATACAGAAGGAGAGGTAGCTGTGCGCTGCCCTAATCATCAAAATTGTCCGGATCAAATCCTGAGAAAGATAGTATTTTTCGCAAGTAAGGATGCTATGGATATAGGTCATCTCGGTGAAAAAGTTGTTGAACAGCTTGTAAAAAAAGGGTTCGTATCAAAGGTGTCTGATATATATGCACTCACTGAAAATGAGATAAGCCAGCTAGAAGGGTTTAAGGAAAAGTCAGTCACTAATTTGCTCGCCAGTATTGATAAATCTAAAACACCGACACTAGCAAGGCTTATACTTGCGTTGGGTATAAAATTTGTAGGAGAGGGTACTGCTGAGGCCTTGGCTGAGGCGGCAGGCGATATCGAAGCTCTTTCTGTGATGACAAAACAGGATTTAGAGTCTATAGATGGTGTGGGGGAAAAGGTCGCTTCTGCTGTTGTCGAATATTTTCAAGATAAAAGCAATCTCTCTGAGATCATAAATCTTTTGCAAAATGGTGTCTGTCCTAAAAAAATCAAAAAAGTCGAATGTACGGATCACCCTTTTTTCGGAAAGACATTCGTGCTTACAGGTACTCTCAATAAATTCACTCGAACTGCAGCCTCAGAGCTCATAAAAGACAGAGGAGGTAAAGTTTCCGGATCTGTTAGCCAAACCACAGATTACCTGCTCGCCGGTGAGGAGGCAGGATCTAAGCTTGATAAAGCAAAGAAGCTAAAAGTTACAATTCTTTCTGAAGATGAATTTGTTAGTATGCTCTAGGCAGCGTGGCAAGAGATGTTCAGTCTAAATAAAGATTTAGTAGGCGTTGTTTCCTTTTTCATACAACATAATAAAATGTGGAAGTTATGGCTTGATATTCTGCTAGGCAGAAGGAATTTTTCTCTAAGATCGATGAGTTCTTGAGAATCTACTTCAAGAAACATGTGAGCTGTTTCTTGCGCGTCGTTGACTTGTCTTGTTGCGGACAATTTGCTAATTGTAAATCGAACTGTCTGTCCTATAATGTTTTTTATACCTAAATTTTCAGATTGCATCGCTTCTTTAGGAAGAATTATCGGGATGATGGGATTTGCTGAGTAAGATTCAATCTTAGAGAACTCACTGAGCGTCTCTATAAGAGAGTTCTCTATGTCAGATAGTTCTTGGCCTGGTTTTTTTTCTACTTGTATATAGAAAAGTCCTGAAGGACATCTTTTAATGACCCCTTTGCTTTCCAGGCTGCTTTGAGATATTTGCATTAGATCATCAGATTTAGGTATCAAAATATTTTGAATGTAGGGCGTTTCTTTCA
>VGMB01000016.1 GCA_016866585.1 Chlamydiota bacterium | reverse complement strand
ACAATCTCTTCTACCAAAGCTACAGGCTCCATCTCTTGGACTGGTTCTACTACTGCAAGCTCTTGAGCCACTTCCATCTCCACGATCTCTTCAACTGGCGTCGCTACAATCTCTTCCACTAGGTTTGCAGACTCCATCTCTTGAACAGGCTCTACTACTGCAAGCTCTTGAGCCACTTCCATCTCCACGACCTCTTCAGCTGGTGCTACTACAATCTCTTCCACTAAGACAACAGGCTCCATCTCTTGGACTGGCTCTACTACTGCAACTTTTTGAGATTCCTCAACACTATGCCCCACAATAGAACCCTCTAAAACAATATGTTCTTTTGGGATCTCTTGATCTGATTGCATTTCTGAAACATCTAGTGCCGTAACTTTTTTGTCTAACTCAGAAAACTTCTCAACGAGATTTTTTTCTTCAGGCTTCTTATGCGATTTACTACTTTGCGAAACGACGGAAGATTGAGAATCCTTTCTTGCTTTCTGATTTGCAACTTCTTCTTTTTGACGGACTCTAAAGTTTACACTTGATTCAATTTTGGATTTAACTTCAGGGCTTTTTGCAGCAGCTTGAGGTACATTTGACTCTCTATTTTTTGCTTTTGGCTTTGGTGAAGACACTCTCTTTTTGGTAATTGTAATCCCATTTCTCTTTTTCCCCGATCCTGCAGCCGCAACAACAGCTTTACTATCAGACTGCTCTTTCGGACTCACCTTAACAGCCTCTTTGGAAGACCTCTGAACTACCTTAGGCCTACTTGCAATTTTTTCATCTTTTGGTTGAGAGCCTTGGGTCCCAACTAATAATGTGTCTTTAATTAAGTTTCTATCACTATCTGATATGTGCCTTGCTAGAGCATTAAAGACCTGCTCAGAATTTCCATCTTCTAATAAACTCGCTACATCCTCTGGAGCAAGGGAAGAAGAAACCCTATCACTAAAATTTATATATTCCGGGTTAAGCTCAAATGAAACATCCAATCTTTCAGAATATACGGTCAATGGCGCGAGTAATAAGATCCATTTCCATCTTTTCATTTGAATTCTCCCTTAAAAAGGTCTACACAAATTTATTCTGTAGCTTTTTTTTGAATCGGATTTTTACATGAATATATAATATAAGAAATATAATTTAAAATATTTTTTATCAATTAAAAAAAATTAATAAAACATATATCCATTTGAAAATTTTTTATTATTAATAATCCAAATTTTACATGTTAGAAAAAGAATAAAAATTAATTTAGAGATCATCTTTTCAACCGAAAAAAATGAAAAATTACTTGTTGGATATTTACTATATTTTATAGAATTTGTTCACTTAATTTTAAGATTCGAGGTTTACAATGGCAAAAGGCGCAAGAGAGACAATTAAGCTCAAAAGCACAGAAAGTTCTGAAACTTACTGGACTAGAAAAAACAAAAGAAATACAACAGCTAGACTTGAGCTGAGAAAATACGACAAACAACTCAAGCGTCACGTTATCTTCAAAGAAGCTAAGTAGTTTTTAGCTTTCCGAAGTCCTTCAGTGACTGCTTCTTTGTGTATTAGCAAAGACTTCAACAAGCTCAACTCATAATACATAGCACAAAGCATAATAGCACGTGTCAATATGGGTAATTACAAATAGCGGCTTATAGCCCAGTCTAGTATAGGCTGGGTTTTATGCTTTCAGGGATAACTGCGATGTACGAAATTTCGGTAGCACTTAAATATCTTCTTCCTAAAAGAAAACAACTCTCCGTTACTCTTATAGCCCTCATGTCTGTAGGCGTCATCTCTCTTGTTGTTTGGCTTACTTTAATTTTTCTTTCTGTAACCTCTGGGATGGAAAAAAACTGGCTTAAAAAGCTTACCGACCTAAATGCTCCTCTTAAAATAACACCCACGCAGGCCTATTACTCTTCTTACTACTATAACATAGATTCTATATGTTTTTCTTCTAACTATCAGACAAAAACAATAAGGGAAAAAGCACAGAGTGAATTCACAGACCCCTACGATCCCGAATTCGATGAAGAACCACCACAACACTGGAATGCTAAAGATCTAAATCCAGATCTTTCAATGAAAGACCCTGTAAAGATCGTCTACGGTATACTTGATGAGCTAAAAATAAAAAAGACTATAAAATCATTCCAAGACTTTGAAATGAGCGGCGGCTTACTTAAGCTACAGCTCTTAAGATCAAGCTCTCCTTGTTTTACAATTAGAGGTCTAGAGACTGTGAACTTTTTATCTCAAGTCTCGTATATAACCTCATTCCCCGAAAACAACCCTTTTCTTCACGAAAGCATCCTTCCTCCTTCAAAAAGAGATATCGAAAATCTTCTATACCTCTCAACAAAAAACCTAGAAGGGACACAGGCCGATGTAGCACCTAAAATCAAGTTAAGCAATCCTAATGAATTCAGCCAAAAACTTAATAAGACACTAGCTCATGCTGGTATCGAAACCCTAAACAGCACCTCGAGTCTATGGAGAATACCCATAGAGCTTATGACAGAAAAGCAACAATTTAATGCTTTTGGTTATTTCCAAGATGGCAAACTGGTCCAAGTTTTAATTAGTGAAAAGAACATCAAGGGCAAAAAAACATCCTACGATATCGTTGAAGGCAAAATCAAAAAGATAAACGAAAATATCATTTTTGAAACAGGCCGGCAGCATCATATATTGCAAAACTCAACGCCCGTCGTAACACCAGACCCTGTAGAACTTACCACGGATTTCCTAGACCTTGACTCCTCACAAACTAGCTCTGTCTCTGATATGCGCATTCATGGAGAGATAAAAATTCAAAATCAAAAAATCCAAGGCCTTATTCCTTGGAACAACCTTTCCATAAGCACCTTATCGCCAACAACAACTTTTACTCATAAGCCAACTTCATCCCCTTTATGGGCATATAGCGTATCTGGCAGTCATGACAACTCGCAAATGCACCTGCCCGACTACAACCACAACGACTACCCCATACTCCTGCCCAAGAACTTTCAGGACAGCGGCGTTTTACTTGGAGATAAAGGGTACATATCTTATAACTCATCTACTGTTAGCTCGATGCAAGAAATGAGACTTTCTGTGCACGTGGCAGGCTTTTATGATCCAGGCATAATGTCTATCGGCAATAAATGCATCATCGTACCAAATGAAGTTACCAAGGCAATTAACTCAACGACCTCTAGCCATTTTTTTGATAAAATTGCAACAAATGGCATTCAGATATGGCTGAGCGATTTAAAAGATGTTGACTCACTAAAACAGTCACTTGAGTCCGATCTTGTTAAAAATCAAATAAATGAATATTGGCAGATTTCTTCTTACAAGGATTACGATTTTGCAAAAGATCTACTACAACAGTTTCAAAGTGACAAATATCTCTTTACACTGATGGCAATTATTATTATTACCGTAGCCTGTTGCAATATCATCTCACTCCTAGTTCTTCTAGTGAATGACAAAAAAAAAGAAATAGGGATCCTTCTTTCTATGGGAGCCTCTTCAAAAAGCATAGCCCTTATATTCAGCTTCTGCGGTGTGATCATGGGAACTATAGGATGCATCTTCGGCTGCGTTATGGCTCACCTGACGCTTAGAAACATAGATTCTATAGTATCCATCCTTAGCAAAATACAGGGGCATCAAGCCTTCAATCCTAATTTTTATGGCACCCATTTGCCCAACGAGCTAAGCCCTGAAGCACTTTTCTTTGTAGCTATAGCCACACCCATCTTAGCTCTGAGTGCAGGCCTAATCCCCGCAATAAAAGCATGTCTTCTAAAACCCGCATCTATACTTAGGTCAGAATGAACCCTGAAATCGTGATATCAACCAAACACCTGTATAAATCATTTCAATCCTCAGAAAAGATCGACATTCTAAATGACATTAACTTTGAGGCAAGAAAAGGAGAGACTGTCGCCATCACAGGCAAGTCAGGCTCAGGCAAAAGCACCTTATTAAGCATTCTTGGCACTTTAGAGTCAGCAACAAGTGGAGATGTAACCATATGCGGAAAAATGTCCTCTCAATCCAATACCTCTGAGCTACGCAACCACCATATAGGATTTATATTCCAATCTTTTCACCTTCTTGAAGACTATTCAGTACTAGAAAACGTGCTAATGCCGGCTAAAATAGCAAGAAAAAGTACATCGAAAGGATCAGAGTCGCATAACCGAGCCCTCCTTTTATTGGAGCAAGTAGGCTTGAGCCATCGCACACACAGCTCAGCAAAGACTCTTTCAGGAGGGGAAAAACAAAGAGCCTGTATTGCTAGAGCCCTTTGCAACAGCCCTGATATCATTTTAGCAGACGAACCAACAGGCAATCTTGATCGGACCAACGCCGAAATGGTAAGCAGAATACTTTTCGAAAATGCAAAAAATACTAACAGCACGTTAATATTAGTTACACATGATCAGGAACTTTCCCAGCACTGTGATAAATCGTTTCATCTTAAAGACGGTTTCCTGCATCTTGTTAAATAAATTACAATGGAAAAAGCGGTAATGAATATTCTGATTATTGGAACCGGATATGTTGGCCTTGTTACGGGAACATGCTTTGCAGAAATGGGCCATAACGTTACATGCCTTGATATAGATGAAAATAAAATCGATGCATTACAAGAAGGGATAATCCCCTTTTACGAACCAGGCCTTAAAGATCTTGTGAAAAAAAACAGTCATAAGAAAAGACTCCTTTTCTCTTGTGACTACGAGGAAAGCGTACCCAAAGCTGATGCAATCTTTGTAGCTGTTCCCACACCTAGCGAAAGCGACGGTTCTTGCGATTTGAAATATTTCCGATCTGCCGTTAAAAGCATCGCTCAACATATGAGCACATACACCGTGATTGTCAATAAATCGACAGTTCCTGTAGGAAGCACTTCAGAAATCCACGACCTTATCAAAAGCGAACTTTCAACAAGAAATGTTTTAGTTGAGTTTGATATGGTTTCAAATCCAGAGTTCCTTAAAGAGGGATCAGCTGTAACAGACTGCCTATCTCCAGATAGAATCATCGTCGGCTTATCATCCGTAAGAGCTAGAGCTGTCATGGAAAAAATATACCTCCCTCTGACAGTTAAAGGATCGACCCTTATCGTAATGGACCCTTGTTCTGCTGAGATGACAAAATACGCAGCAAATTCTATGCTTGCCACTAGAATATCTTTCATGAACGAATTATCTCGCTTATGTGAAAAAGTAGGCGCTAATATCGATGAAGTCAAAATTGGAATTGGCTCTGATAAAAGGATAGGTCCCTACTTCCTTAATGCAGGAATCGGATATGGTGGATCTTGTTTTCCTAAAGACATTAAAGCACTTCAAGCTCAAGCCAAAAGCGCTGGCATAGAGCTCTCGATTTTAAAAGCTGTCGATCAGGTAAATAAAACACAAAAAGACCATATCATTAATATTATAGAGGGATATTTCTCTGATAAAGGTGGTATTACTAATAAAACAATCGGTATATGGGGACTGGCTTTTAAACCTGAGACAGATGATATGAGAGAGGCACCTTCGATAGATATCATCTCAAAACTATATACACTTGGCGCCAATATTAAAGTATTCGATCCTATATCTCAAAAAAATGCAAGGTATTACCTTAGCAATTATCCAAAAATCGTATGGAGCGAAAACCAATACGCCACATGTGAAAATGCAGATGCTGTCATCCTTGTCACGGAGTGGAGTTGCTTTTTAACAAGCGATCTATCTTTAGTTTATAAAAAAATGTCAGGCAAAGGATTCTTTGACGGACGCAATGCCTTCGATAAACAAAAAATGAAAGAACTGGGTTTTGATTATTACAATATTGGAACCCCTTCAATCGATCAACAACTTGAAATTACGACATGGTAAAGCTATGACATTTTCCTCCTACCTAGCTTCAAGAAGAGATCTTATAGAAAAAACCTTGGAATCGCTCATAACTCAAAAAGAAGGTCTCCCACACAGCACCCTCTTTGAAGCAGCAAGATACAGTCTCCTTGGCAAAGCCAAAAGATTAAGACCCCTTTTAGCTCTAGTAACAGCTGAAGCCTTTGGAGCCCATATTGAAGATTGCCTTAAACCGGTGTGCGCCCTTGAGCTCTTGCACACCTATTCTTTGATACATGACGACCTACCATGCATGGATGACGACGATATGCGCAGAGGAAGACCCACCTCGCACAAGGTTTTTGGCGAAGCTGTAGCCGTTTTATCTGGCGATTACCTACTCACCTATGCATTTGAAGTTATTGCCACCTGCCAAAACATTACTGCAGAGCAAAAAGTTGAGCTCATCAGAGTCCTATCACAAAAGTCAGGTGCCGAAGGAATGGTTGGAGGACAACTTATAGACATCTTAAACGAAGGAAAACAAATAGACTGGAATACATTAGAATTCATCCATCGTTATAAAACGGCAGCTTTGATCTCCGCATCGCTAGAATTCGGAGCTATACTTGCAAGTGCAAGTAAAGAGGATAGAGAAAAACTCCAATCTATAGGAAATGCTGCTGGCATTTCTTTTCAAATTGTTGACGATATACTTGATGTTACCAGTTCAGAAAAAGAACTAGGCAAACCGGTCTTTTCTGATGAGGCTAACGCCAAATGCACAGCTGTTACTCTTCTTGGGATCGAAAAGGCTCAACAAACTGCACAAGCTCTGATGTTGTCAGTAAAAAATGACTGTAAAGACCTTTCGATTTCTTCAACCGCAATAGAAGAAATGCTACAAAAGCTCCTAGACAGAAACTTTTAAGCAGAGAACAACTTTTTCTTGATATAAATAAAATTAATCTTATAAAAACTTTTAGTTGGCGTATTAATAAAATCTTACGCTGTTAATATAGTAATTTTTTACAAAGGATCGAACTCTAATGAAATCTGCTTGTACTATGAACGACATAGAAAAACAACTCGCTTCATTTTTTCATAAGAACAATCAAGTTAAAAGAAATATTGGAAAAAGATTCTTTGATATACTCTTCAGCCTCTGCATATTGATTATGATCTCACCGATCATTGTTTTGCTCACCATACTAGTTAAGACAACTTCAAAAGGACCTGTATTCTATTCTTCTAAAAGAATCGGAGCTGGCGGTCAACTTATACACTGCTGGAAGTTTAGAACTATGTTTGTTGACGCCGATGCCAAGCTCAAAGAAATCCTAGAAACAGACCCTGAAATGCAAAGAGAATGGCTAGAGCACTACAAATTAAGAAATGATCCCCGCATCACAAAAATTGGATCCTTTTTAAGAAAGACATCCCTCGATGAGCTACCACAATTTTGGAATGTATTAAAAGGTGATCTTAGTACAGTGGGTCCAAGACCTTTATCTTCAGATGAAGTTCTGAGGGTAATTATCCAAGGGCATGGCAGAATGTTCTCAGTAAAACCTGGTATTACCGGTTTGTGGCAGACATCAGGCCGTAATCTCATACCTTTCGATATGCGTATAAAAATGGAAGAAGAATATGTAGAAAAACAATCGTTCCTTTTAGATTTGTACCTAATATTAAAAACTGTTCCTATGATGATATTTCCTAAAGGAGCATTTTAATGGACAATATTAACACGATCCTTGTAACAGGAGGAGCTGGGTATATTGGAAGCCACGTCTGCAAAGCTCTATCTGAAGCAGGCCTTACTCCTATAACCTACGACAACTTTCAAGGCGGTCATAGATGGGCTGTGCAATTCGGTCCACTTATAGAAGGTGACATTCACGATACTGAGAAATTAAAGAAAACACTCGATCTATATCAACCTGCAGCTGTATTCCACTTAGCTTCCAGTATAAACGTAAGGGAATCCCTTAGCGATCCGCTGAAATACTACCACAACAACGTGCAAGGAACCCTATCCCTACTAAAAGCAATGGTTGAAAGTGGAACGACAAATATTGTGTTCTCAAGCACCGCATCCGTATACGGCAATCCTCTAGAGACCCCTTTAAAAGAAGACCACCCAAAAAGGCCTCTTCATGCTTACGGCAAATCCAAATACATGGTCGAGCTGCTACTGGAAGACTTTGAAAAAGCTTATGGCATTAAGAGTGTCGTGATGCGTTATTTCAATGCTTGCGGGGCAGATAAAGATGGTCTCATTGGTGAGGCTCACTCTCCAGAAACACATCTCATTCCTCTTGTTATACAAACAGCACTAAGACAAAAAGAATGCCTCGACATATATGGGGATACCTATCCCACATTTGATGGGACAGCAATTAGGGATTACATCCATGTTAGTGATCTAGCAGACGCCCACCTAAAGGCTTTATATTTTCTAATTGAAAAGAAAGAATCTCTTAGAGTCAATCTAGGCACTGAAACTGGATTTTCTATACGGCAAATAATTGAAACTGTCGAAGCAATCTCTGGAAAAAAAGTCCGCACCAATATCTGCGCTCCATCCCCTGACGCTTGCTGTCTTGTAGCATCTTCAAAACTTGCAAATGAAAAGCTAAAATGGTATCCAAAAAATTCTACCATAGAAAATATCATCGAAACAGCACTTGCTTGGCATACAAAAAAAGTAGAAGCTATACTTTAACTTGAATGGAGCTTGATTGAAAAACGTACCATTATGGTTTCCCCTCTCCCTTTCTATACTTTACACCATATACGGGTCGGCAGTATTTACGGAGATCAAGCTGATAACATTCGCGCCGATGCTAGCTATAATATACCAAAGAAAATCTTTCATAGTGACGTTATGGATAAGTCTTTTTTGCGGACTGATCGTGGACACGGTCTCATCCCAATATCCATTCGGCCTCTATGGGGCTTGCTACATGATGACATCTGCCTTATGCTACCATCTGAAAAAACATTTTTTTGAAGAAAAGCCTTCTGCCATATCATTTTATTCTGGGGTAATTTCATCGATATTCTCTTTTCTACTGATCATTGTGACGTATATTTTTCAAAGACAGGTCAGTATTACCCTAGAGCTTATTTTATCAGATTGCCTAGTATCTGCTATTTTTGATGCTTTGTATGCACTCATCTGGTTTACTATCCCAATGCAGGCATATGCCTATATTGAGTCTGGCAAATGGAAGAAATTTCTTAGAAAGCAGGAAGAAGAAGACCTCAAATGAATATTAACTCTTCATCTTTAATTACTACAGCGATCGAGGCTGCTCTTGAAGCAGGAAACGAATTGAGAAAAGGATTTGACACCTCTTTTGATATTCAGACGAAACCAGGTCGTCATAACCTTGTAACACATTACGACAAGCTTGCCGAAAGGCTTATTATATCTTCTATAGGGAAAAAGTTTCCCGACCACAGCATATTAGCTGAAGAAAGTGGAGCTCAAAAAAAAAATGAAGAAATAACTTGGGTTATTGATCCTCTTGACGGTACTGTGAACTTCGCCCACTCGATACCCAATTTCTGCGTAAGCATTGCTGTGGCTAAAGGCAATGATGTAATCTGTGGCGTGGTATACCAGCCGATTACCCAAGAACTATTCACTGCAGAAAAAGGGCTTGGAGCACGCCTAAACGGCAAACACATAAAGGTATCAAAAACTTTAGAAATAAAAGACGCAATCCTTGCCACAGGTTTTCCTTATAATGTAGAACAAAATCCTTTACATTGTATCGATCAAGTAGCAAGCATCTTGCATATGGGTCTTCCCATACGCAGAATTGGCTCTGCGGCTCTTGATTTGTGCTATACCGCAGCAGGTAGATTTGATGGTTACTGGGAATGCTCGCTTGAACCCTGGGATATCGCAGCAGGAAAGCTCCTTGTTGAGGAAGCCGGAGGAACTGTTACCGACTACGAAGGAATGGAGAGGTTTTTTCATAAAAAAACTTCTGTTGTCGCCTCAAATTCCCTACTACATAATGCAATGATTCATACATTAAGGTGTAATCGTAATGACACATATAATTGATGGAAAAAAAATAGCATCAGAAATAGAAGAGAAGATAGCTCAAGCTGTAGCTTTAATTTCATCTAGAAAGCCAGGCCTTGCATTCGTACTAGTGGGAGATAACCCCTCCTCTAAGATATATGTTAAAATGAAAAAGAAAAAATGCAGCGATGTAGGTATCAGATCGTTTGACAAAGAATTTAGCGAAAGTGTTTCTGAACAAGAGCTTTTACAAACAATACATGACCTCAACATCAATCCCGATATAGATGGGATCTTAGTACAGTTACCCCTGCCCAAACACATTAATACAAGCCGGATAATTGAAGCTATACGCCCTGATAAAGATATCGATGGATTTCATCCCATAAATATGGGAAACTTACTTATAGGTGAGCACAACTGCTTTTGTCCTTGCACACCCTTAGGTATCCATGTGATGCTCAATCATAGCAACATTCCCATAGAAGGAAAACATGTTGTAATCGTCGGAAGAAGTAATATTGTCGGCAAACCCCTTGCAGCCCTTCTTATGCAAAAATCACCATATTGCAATGCGTCAGTCACCGTTGTGCATAGTAAATCTGACAATCTTAAGGAAATATGCAGATCAGCCGATATCCTTGTTGCAGCGATTGGCAAAGCTCATTTTATTAAACCTGACATGGTAAAAGAAGGCTGCTGTGTAATTGATGTGGGTATAAATAGAGTAATAGAAAAAGATGGAAAAACTAGAATAGTTGGCGATGTAGACTATGAAATGGTCGCACCAAAAACAAAATATATTACCCCAGTGCCAGGAGGGGTGGGACCGATGACGATCGCTATGCTCTTATCTAACACCCTACTTAGCTACCAGCGCAAACCTCACAAAGGATAAGTTATTGACATCTACTGAAAATAAAAAAACAGTTTTTTTTGATCTTGGAAACGTAGTGGTCTTCTTTTGCCACAAGAAGATGTGCTCTCAACTAAGCCGTATATCGGGAATCTGCGCTAATCAGATAGAACAACTCATACTGCAAAGCCCTATAGGAGATCAATACGAAAGAGGCCAAATTTCCTCTGAAGATATGCTCCGACACTTCAACACACAATTTAACACAAATCTACCTCTTGAAGACTTTTTATGGGCTATTTCTGATATTTTCAAGCTAAATAAAGACATTATGCCTCTCCTCGAAAGATTAAGAAAAAATGGAGTAGAACTTATCATACTCTCTAATACATGCCAGGCTCATATAGACTATATCCGAAAAAACTTTTCAATTTTAGACAAGTTTGATAAGCATATTTTTTCCTATGAAATAGGATCAAGAAAGCCTGAAAAAAAAATATTTTTTTCGGCTTTGAAAAATTCTTCTTCCGAAATAAGCAACTGTTTTTATACTGACGACATAGAGGAATATATAAAAACAGCAAGCGAACTAGGAATAGACTCTCATCAATATATTTCTTTAGACAAACTTACATTTGCGTTGCAATCTAAAGGATTCATCTAACAAAAAGCGATCCATGAAAAATAAAAACAAAAAAAGCAAACAGGAACCTAAAATAGATACCTGTGACGCTCTTAGAGACTCTGTCGAAAGCAAATTACGTTCTTTTCTTTCTTCATCATCTTACTCTCCTATGAGTCAATCTCAGCTTATGAAAGAACTTGAGCTTCCGAAAGAAGAAGAAACTCTTGCTAAAAAAATTATTACAGAATTCCTTCTTTCCGGTACTATTGAAGCAAAAAAGAAAAAACTTTCTCTAATTAAACCTAAAATTGAGCAAAAACAACCTCTACATTCAGGCACTTTAAGGATGCACCCTCGCGGATTCGGTTTCGTTGTACCCGATGCCACTTCACTACTTAAAGAAGACGTATTCATCCCTAAGAACTTAGTGGGCAGCGCTGTCGATGGTGATATTGTAGAAATTGCTGTATATCCGTCTAAAAAAAAGGACAAAGGCCCCGAAGGAAAAGTGCTCACTGTACTCAAAAGATCTCGCTCTCATCTGGCGGGTATTGTCCTGCAAATCGTCGATGAGGGTACTATATTAGGCTTCATTCCACTATTCGGTATACAAAGACTTGCTCATATCATCCCTTCTGCCGAAATACCTGTTAGAGTTGGAGATAGGGTTATCTTAAAAGTATTAGAATGGGGGAACCAATCTAAACCTCCTGTGTGTGAAATATCGTCATTACTTGGGCATATATCCAATCCCTCTATTGACATTCCTGCAGCGCTTGAGGAGTTCTGCATCAGAGGCCCATTCCCAGATGAAGTGATAAACGAAGCTAAAAATCTTGGAATGGAGGTGAGCGATGAAGATAAAAAAGGAAGGCTCGATCTTACCAAGATAGAGACATTTACTATAGATCCTGAAACAGCAAAAGATTTCGACGATGCTCTATCTTTACTAAGAGATGAAAATGGATTTACACTTTATGTACATATTGCTGATGTTGCCCACTATGTAAAACAATCTTCAGCACTAGATAAAGAAGCCCTTCTCAGAGGCAACTCTACATATTTTCCAGGCAAATGCGTTCCCATGCTTCCTGAAGAGCTTTCTAATCATCTTTGCAGCTTGAAACCCGATGTCATTAGACTGTGCATCACTGTAATTGTTTATTTTGACAATCAAGGGACGGTAACTAACCACCAGATCAAGAGGTCTTATATCCACAGTAAAAGACGGTTTACCTACGAAGAAGCTAAGGCTGTGCTTGACGGCAAGCTAGAAAGCCCTCATAGCAAAACTTTACATAACATGAAAGACTTATGCCTTTTGCTTAAAAAGAAGCGTTATGACAGAGGCAGCATAGACTTCGCTCTGCCTGAAGTCGTTCTAGAGTTAGATAAAGAAGGCATGCCGACTGGATTTAAAATTGTAGAATATGACATATCTCATCAGCTGGTCGAAGAATTCATGCTTAAGGCCAACGAAGTCGTTGCCAAGTCACTTGCCGACCAAGGCAAGCCCGTAGTATTCAGAATCCACGAGGAGCCGGCGCCGGAAAGCCTAGAAGACTTTGGCACCCTCGCACGCGCCCTTGGCTTCCCCTTAAGTGATTCTCACGACATAAAGCAATTACAAAAGCTCTTTGAAGAAGCTAAGGAGTCTGAGTTTGCAGGACAACTTTCAGTGGCCTTTATTCGCAGTATGAAGCTTGCATACTA
>VGMB01000015.1 GCA_016866585.1 Chlamydiota bacterium | reverse complement strand
CACCGATAGCGGATCCACATGATCTGATCAGTAAGCATCATGAGTTTTTTAAAACCAGGGATATACGTTCCAGAATTTACATTTCTGAAGAAGGGATCAACGCTCAAATGAGTGCTGAGAAGACCCCTGCTGAGGAATATATGGAGTGGATGAGAAGTGATGAAAGATTTAAAAATATAGATTTTAAAATCCATCATTATCCAGAGCAAGCTTTTCCAAAGGCTACAGTAAAATACAAGAAACAACTTGTTGCTCTTGATAGAAATGCCGATCCAAAGCATGGTGGAGACCATCTTTCTGCAGAAGATTGGAAAAAAATGATCGAAGAAAAAGATGAAAACACAATTCTTATTGATGTAAGAAATGATTATGAGTGGGTCATAGGACATTTTGAGGGAGCATTAAAACCAGAGCTCGATACTTTTCGCAAGTTCCCAGAGTATGTGAATCTGCTCAAAGGAAAGTATGATCCGAAAAAAACTCGTGTAATGATGTATTGTACTGGTGGAATACGATGTGAGCTTTATTCAGCACTGATGATGGAAGAAGGTTTTGATACTGTTTATCAGCTCGATGGCGGGGTGATTAAGTATGGACAGAAAGTGGGATCAGATCATTGGAAAGGAAAGTTGTTTGTTTTTGATGATAGACTCGCTGTACCGATCGCTGATGATAAAGATGAGGTTATTAGCACATGTAGACATTGCGGGACGCCTTCTGATGTTTACTACAACTGCGCTAACATGGATTGTAATGAGCTATTTTTATGCTGCCCAGCTTGTGCAGAACAATATAGTGGATGTTGCTGCACAGAGTGCCAAAGCGCTGAACGTGTTAGACCATACCAGAAAGAGGCAGAGAGGCCTAAGCCTTTCCGCAAGTGGTATCATTATGAGAATGTAAAAGTTCAATAAAATCCAGTATTCTGCGCTGTGTTTCTTTTGTAACTACCGTGAGGCCTGGCTTTATTCCTTCTTCGGATAATTTAAAGGCTCTCATGGTATTACATATTCTTCCTCCCAGCCTGACTCCTATTCCCTTGATTCCAGACATAAAAGCGTAATCACCGAACATTTCCAGTGACATTCCGCAGGCTGTAATTAAAAAATAAACCGTGCTCTGGGGATTGGCTTCTTTAATTTCAAAGATTTTCTCACCAATGAAGTGAATGGTGGGGATAAATACAGGTATGATATTTTTATTAGGAAGATGGTTCATAGTTTTTCCTATGAAACACTGTCCACATACGGGGTGATTCGCATCGTGGATACATTCTGAGGAGAATCTTTTAGCAGGGCATTCGAAGGGTTTATGGCAGTAGGAAAATCCAAGGACAAGCAGGTGGTTTTTTTTGTTAAGTTTTTCTAAAAGATCGTTTTCGTTTGTTATTCCGTAAAAGAAAAAGTCACCATCTCTTGTGTAACACTTATTTTTTACATAAGAAAAGAGGAGTCTAGAGATGTGGCGAATAGGTTTTTTAAAAAAATATCGTAAGAACACCTGTTTTTTATCGTGGACAGCTAGGTACCAAAGACTTTTAATTTTAAGAAACCTGGCTGTGTCTTTGGTCATATCTTCCATTTGAGGTAAGATATTCAGTTGCTTTATCGGATTGATTTGAGTTAATTTATCTGCTCGGTTTTCCCATTCTTGCAGAGAACGAGCATAGTCTGGGTTGTATAAACGTAATTTATTTTGCATGAATGATCTTTTATTAAGTTGGGTTGATTTTATGACTGAGTTGTTTTTTTGTATAGATCAAGAAAAAAAAGAAAAAGAGATTTTTCTTGTTGTAGAGATTTTCGATAAAAGTCATACCCCCCCAAGAATAGTATATGCTGATGCTCTTAAAAAGGGTGTATCTCCTATAGATAAAGAGCTGTATACATTTCTATTAAAGATCCACTTAGCGAATATCGGTATTTCGATTTTGAGTGATAAAATCTCCACTGTTTCTGTAAGTAAGATCAAAGTTCCTGCAGTAAAGTCGTTAGAAGCTGTAAAATTGCTGGCTTTGGCAAAAAAACTTCATTTCAAAGGAAAAAGTTTATTTTATAACCCCTTTGATAAGCCTAGTATTTATTTTAAAGCTATTGAAGCCAACATGGCTCTTGATGTTGAGGGAATTCTTAGTATCGACGGTAAGGATCTGCCTATTTCACAATTAGATCTTTTGTTTTTTTCTGATCCTATGTGGTGCATTGCAAATCAGACGGTAATGGTTCTTCCTCAAGGAATTGATAGAGCTCTTATTGCAAAAACGTATCCGGAAAAGTTGCATTTAGAAGGCAAAAAAAAAGAGCAGTTCATAGAGTTTTACGAAGATGATGAAGATGTAAGGATTGTGTGGGTTAAATCTTTAGATCAAGCAAATCAAGCCGAAGTTATTGCTGAACAGCTTCAAGTCCTTCCTATTTTATCTCTTACAGATGCAAGTGGTGCATTTGCGAATCTTCAAATGGATTATGGTCAACGAGGTATTTTTAGCTACCAAGAACCTATAGGTTCCTTTAGGGATCTAGTTGCGGAAAAAGGGTGGGAGAAAGACTTATTAGAAACAGGCTTTCATAAAAAAGTTGTTGGTTCTTCATGCTATTACTGTCCTTTAGATCAAGTTACAAAGACCTTGAGCTTTTTACTGGAGTTGGGGTGGAAGATTGTGGATAGTAAGGGACGTCAGGTATATCGACATACAAAAACTGATCTTAATGCTTATGTTGACAAAGAGGAAATTGTTACCTCCGGTATTTTATCGTACGAGGATCATGAGACGGATGTTCAAAATGTTGTTGGGGCTTTTAACAGAAGAGATCGATTTGTTCAGTTAAGTCCTTATGCTGTAGGACTTGTCGATCAGATAAGGATTGAAAATGATCTTGGAGACTTAACTACAGCAGAGGTAGCTAAAGATGGTCTTAGATTAAAAAAACACCAGGCTGGCATTTTAGATGGCTTTCTTGCAAAGAAGCATTTCAAAGCTGATATCCTTACGCAATCTCTTCTTGAAAGAATGAAAGCGATATCAAAGGCTGACATTGCTGAAGTGTCTAATAAGTTTCGAGGTGTTCTATATCCTTATCAACAAGAGGGGGTAAATTGGTTGAATTTCTTATATACCTCTAATTTATCAGGACTGCTTGCCGATGATATGGGCCTAGGAAAAACTGTGCAAGTTCTAGCATTTTTATCAATGATTGAGGCTGAAGGCCCTATTTTGATAATTGCTCCTACATCTCTTATTTTTAATTGGAAAAAAGAGTTTGAAAAGTTTTTGCCTGAAAAAAATGTCTATATTCACTCCGGTAGGGATAGGATTAAAGATGTAGATAATCTTGTACTGGCAGAGGTTATATTAACTTCCTATGCACATCTTAGGCTGGATGTAGCTAAATTTATAAAAATTAAGTTTTCTTGTGTTGTTCTTGATGAGGCTCAAAACATTAAAAATCCAGATAGCCAGATTGCAGAGATATGTTTTGGGCTGCAGTCTCGGATGAAAATAGCGATTACAGGAACACCTGTAGAAAATCGATGGGACGATCTTTGGTCTATTTTTCATTTTCTTGAGCCAGAGTTGCTTGAAGATCGTAAGGATTTTCACGCACAGATGGTTGCAGCTCAATCTGATGATAGATATTTAAAAAGGGTTAAAAAGAAAATCACTCCATTTTTACTAAGAAGAACAAAGGAAGATGTATCCCTTGATCTTCCAGAAAAAATTGTACAAACTGTTTGGGTAGATATGGGAGCAGAACAGAGAGAGGTGTACGAGAGCTTGCTTTCAAGAAATAGACAAGGGCTTATTAAAAAAATACAGGAAGAGGGGATTGGCTCTCATAGGATGCAGGTCTTAGAGGCTCTACTTAGGTTAAGGCAAGTATGTTGTCATCCTCATTTAGTAGATGTAAATTTGGCTGACAATCTGGCTATGAGTGCTAAATTAGAAAGGGTGATGTCTGACACCGCAGAAGTTGTGAATGAGGGAAGGAAAGTTATAATTTTTAGTCAGTTTACCGAGATGCTCGGTATTTTAGAAGACCATATTAAACATCTGGGCTTTTCTTACGTTTATTTAGATGGATCGACCCGTGATAGAGAGTCTGTGGTGAAGAAGTTTCAGGAAGATCCTTCTGTACACGTTTTTTTGATGAGTTTGAAAGCTGGAGGGGTGGGTTTAAACCTTACAGCAGGCGACTATGTTTTTCTTTTTGATCCGTGGTGGAATGATGCTGCAGAAAAGCAGGCTATTGATAGAGCGTATAGATTAGGACGTAAAAATGTCGTTGTTGCTCGAAGATATGTTGTTGCTCAGAGTGTTGAGGAAAAGATCATGAAAATTAAAGAAATAAAATCTCAGATAGCTCAAGGTTTGATAGAGGATGATGGTACGCTTGCCTCATTTACTATGCATGATCTCCTAAAGTTGTTCGATGCTTCTTAAAGATTAACACCTATCGCATCGAGTGTCATGCGAGAGGTGTTATAGAAAATGTACAGATTTTAGAGAGCGGTTACAATTCTCCTTTTCCCATTCTGTCTTGTTCTAGAATTTCCTGTGCGGCAAATTTTAAAGTTTTGAGTCCTTCTTCGAATCCTATTTTCCTAAGTAGTGAGTCTAGGAATCGTAGTTCAGAAATTAATTGATCATTGATGGATTCAAGCTCAGAAATTCTTTTTAGTAGTTTATTTTGTTCCATAACACCCTCCGTATTTTTCTACTTAATATTGTTTGCAAAAAGTGTGCCAAGTTGTTTTATTTGGAGAAAAAAATGAAATGGTCGTACAATTCCAATTAAGACACATTGTTCATCAGGAAGATGTTATGCGGGTAATTTATGCTCTAATATTTTTATTGGGACTTGGGGTAACAAGTTGTCAGAAAAAAAAAGAAGAACAATCCGAGTGGGGTAAAATAGTAGACAACTATGACGAAGAGATAGCTGCTGAGTGGAAATCTCCCATAGAGAGTGATTTGCTCTCTGGTAGTTTGAGTCCGGAAGAAAAAGAGTTGTCAGATTCTAATCAAGACGAGTTTTTAAGATAGAACTCTTTCATATTCTAATAAATGCTGCTTTAATTCGGAACCAAACGCATATCCGCCCACTGTTTTATTTTTGGATATGACTCGGTGACATGGGATAAAAATAGGGAAAATATTTACTCGGCAAATATTTCCTACGGCGCGGCAGGCCTTTTTATTTCCTGCAATAGATGCGATATCCTGATAGCTAGCGGTTGCTCCTATAGGGATGTTATCTAGTGCTCTAACTACTTTAGCCTTAAATTCATTTTCTAGCTTATTTTCTATTAGATAGATCAATGATTGAGGTTGTTTTCTTTGGCTATAACAGCTGCACCAACGTATCAATGTTGCCTTCGTTTCTTCTTCTATTTCACCAAAAAAAGTAAGAGAAAATTGAATAGCTTCTTGAACAGTTGTGAATTTAAGTTGTTTGTCTTTAGAGAAGACTGAAATAAGAATTTTTGGTCCTGATGGAAAATAATAAGTATTCATGATGTGTTCATGGTGAGGAAAATATTTCCCTCACCATGATAGTCTTATCTGTATGAAGATTCTGGACGAACTTGAAATAAGATCTCATCAAGTCTTTTCTGCTCATTAAAGCTAGACTTGCTGATTTCTCTACCGTCCCAAAAGTAAGATGTTTTTTCATCGCCGTCTATATAATAAACTTCTGGCCCGTGCTTTTTATCATTAATCCATGATATCTGGTGAGATACAGAGTCTCCATCTAAAAAGAAAGTCTCCAAGCCGGATTTTTTACCATACTCGTAGGAAATCTCTTGATATTTGGTGCCATTTTTAAAATATGTGGCGGTTCCATGAAGCATTCCATCCTGCCATTGTTCAACGGAGAGGGGCTCTCCACCTGGGCCGAATGTACTTCTTTCTCCATCCATTTTATTTTCTTTATAATAAGTGATGGTTGAAGGAGATCCGCTTGGATAAAACTCTTCTCTTTTTACCGTGTAGCCAGCAGTGACATCGTCTTTAAATAGAAGAGTCCCTTTAGCATCGCGCATCACCCTTTCGCCATTTCCTTTTTCTACGCGTGCTTCAACTTCATTAAGTACTGTAAAATATTGACCTTCTAAGAGCTCTTCGCTAGCGAACTCTTCAACACTTCTTGGGGCCCCGTCTGAGTACCACAGAGTCAGGCTATGACGAGTGGGGGAGAGTTTTATTCTCTCTTCTTGTGGCATGCCTTGTATGTCGTAAGACACTTCCTTAACAATCTCGCCTCCATTGTACATGACGTATTTTTCGACAGTTTGTGAATTTGGATAGGTGTAGGTGCAGGGTCCATGTAGCTCATGATTTTCGTATGTCGCAGTTATTACCACTCCATCTTTCATAGTAGAGACCACTTGTCCTGGGAAATTTTTGGATGCCCATTCTTCTTCAGAAACAGCATATCCATATTTGTGAATGTACTTTTGAGAAACAACCTGACTTTGGCTGTTCTGATCTTTGCAGGAAAAAGCTGTTAGTGCAAGGACTGAGTAAAGTATGAGCGATCTAATGTTCATAAGGACCTCGTATCCGAACCGTAAATTAACCATCAATTATTTAAAATAAAACACTACAGTAACAGTTGTCCTATTAAATAGATAAAGACTTTTAGGGTTTTCTATTCCAACTGCTCTGTTTTTAGCTGTTAAGTTTTGACGGTTAGCTTAGAGAAATTTGTCTCAGGAAGATCCGTCAAGTCTGAAAAACAGTATAGAAATGCTTGATTTAGAATGCAAGTGGCTTGTGACTGCTGTATTCACAGCTCATTAGGCGTGGGTAAGTAGTATTATTATTAGAGGTAAGCGTGATGTTAATTTCTTTTAACTCCTTGATAATATGTGACTTGCAAGAAAATAGTCTTTTTTTCAAGAGCTTGGTAAAGTTTCATAATAAATGGAATTTCATTAACTTTGAGAGTACATTTCAAAATTTTTATATTTTGTAAAAATCCCTCTTGATTAGAGAAATAGCCCACCACAGGGGGTGGGCTATTTTTTTATTTTATAGCAGATAGTCCTGCAGCTTAAATGCAACTTTTTGTGTAAGCTTGGAGTGCTCGGATTCTACAGTTTCGTAAGAGATGGTCTTCTCGGAGTCTCTATAGCAAAATCTTAGAGTTATGTTTTTTTTATCTGCACCTAGTTTATCGCTTTCAAAAAGACTTAGCATATAAACTTTTTCAAGGAGTCTTGATTCCTCGGAGGAGATGGTCTTCATGATATGATCCAGAGATACTTCCTTTTTAAGAGTCATAGTCCAGTCTCTTTCTGATCCTGGGAACATGGCTAACGGTTTTGTTTTAATATCTCTATTTTGTAATTGAAGCAACTCGTGCAAATTGATCTCTGCAAAATAAACGCGTTGGTCGATGCCTATTTTTTGTAATGTGGCAGGATGAACCTCACCGATCACACCAATAGACTGGTCTAGGATTTTCATTCTAGCTTGTCTTCCTGGTTGAAAGTTGTGAAGATGTGATATTTCGAAAGTTACTCCTACTATTTTGAAAAAATCAAATAGGTTTTCAACTATGCCTTTTAGGTCGAAAAAATCTACATCTCTTGCCTTAGGATCGTGATGATGTGGTGAAGATTTTCCTGTAAGTACTATGCCTGCACAACTTATTTCCTCGACGACTTCATCTTGTTTTAAGTGTATTCTTCCTATCTCAAATCCAGGTATGGTACTCGTTTGGTGAGAGATATTATGTTTTATACTAGTTAGCAACCCACCAAGAAGGGTGGATCTGAGCACGGAATAATCATTAGATTTAGACTGCAGCACTGTCAGAGATGAAAAAGTTTTATTTGTCGGTTCGACAGTAAGATCGGAGAGAGAGGGGCTTATCAAATCGCATGTAACGAATTCCTGTAGACCTTCAGATATAAGTCTATCCCGCGTTAAATTTTCGATTTGATACATAGGTGCATCCATGATCGTCGAAGAAACATGAAGAGGTTTTCTTTTAGGCACTTTGTTGTACCCATAAAGTCTTACGATTTCTTCTATAAGATCGATCTCTTCGTTAATATCGTTTCTATAAGAAGGAATGATCACTTCAAGAGAATTAGCATGTTCTTTTACCACACGTATATCTAATCTTGCAAAAAGCATTACAACTTCTCTAATACTTATTTCTAGACCAAGTAGTCTTTGTACTCTGTCTATTCTGCAATTGATTTTTTTAGGGATAAAAGGAAGTACGTTCTCATCTAAACATCCTTTGCATATTGTTCCCCCAGCTACTTGTTGTAATAGGGCGGTGACCATATGGATAGCACTTGGCAGTTGCATAGGATCGATTCCTCTTTCAAACCGTTGTGAAGAATCCGTCTTTAGACCAATATTTTTGCATCCTTTTCTAATAGATTGAGGACTGAATACAGCAGCTTCAATAGCTATGTTTTTGGTGCTTTCTGTAACAGCGCTTTCTTCCCCACCCATAATTCCTGCTATCGCCAGTGGTTTTACAGGATCGCAAATCAAAAGGGTATCCTCTGGAACATGTCTATTGATACCATCTAATGTTTTCATCTCTGTGGTAGATGATGCTGAGCGGACAATAATCCTGTTTTTTTCAATCTTATCCAGATCAAAAATATGAAGTGGTTGTCCTATCTCCAGCATTACAAGATTAGATACATCAACAACGTTGTTTATCGATCTAAGGCCACATGATTCAAGTTTGTCCTTTAGCCAGTCGGGTGAAGGACCTACTTGTATTCCTTGCATTATCTTAGCTATGTAACGAAAACATTTTTTTGTATCATCTATCACTACAGATACTAGAGTTCCCGTTTCAGGACCATGCTCTTCCGCATGAAATTGTTTCGATTTCATAGGGACATTAAGAAGAGCTGAAAGCTCTCTTGCAATACCTCGGATGTTTAGGCAGTGACCAAGGTTGGGTGTTAGGGATATATCGAAAATAGTATCGGCATAAATATCTTTAAGGTCTGTACCTAGAGCTAAATTTTCGCTTAGCTCCATGATGCCTTCAGAGGCTTCTGCAAGGCCTAGCTCGTCAGCACCACATAGCATACCAAAGGACTCAACATCCCTGAGTTTTCCTTTTTTTATTTTAAATGGTTTGCCTGATTCATCAGGAGGAAGAGTAGCTCCAATTTTAGCTAGCGCTGTTATGAGACCAGCTCTGCAGTTTTTTGCGCCACAAACAATTTGAACTTCTTCTGTTCCGTCAAATACCTTTGCAACGCATAGCTTGTCAGCGTTAGGATGAGGTTGAACAGATACAACTTTAGCGACAACAACATTAGAAAAATTAGAACCTATTTGTTCTATTCCTTCTACTTCGATACCTGCGAGGGTTAAAACCTCAGAAATTTTTTCAGGTGATAATTCAATATCTAAATATTCTTTGAGCCAAGATAATGGTACTTTCATAAAAATTTTCAAAATTATAGAGTAAGGACTAATCCTTATAACAAACTCCCGATATCGTAGAAAAGATAATTTTTATGACACCTTCATTCGATCAATTTTGGATGCGCAGGGCTAAACTGCTTACGCAAGTGCTAATCATCAGCGGAACTATAAATATAAGTTTAGTTGCTACCTTTATATATTTTGTTGTTAAAGATAAGAATGCAACGGTTAGTATCGATGTCTCGCAGATACCAAAAGATCCTACGGTGCATGTTTCTAATGAGGAAACTTTAAGAGTATATTCAGCTTTGTCATTTCAAGATTTACTCCTTAAACTAGAAAATACGGATTATGCAGAAGAGGGATTTCTTAAAAGAGATTTAGCACTTTCTTGCCTTGTGGCATTCCACCATTTTGACATCGATAAAGCTCTTGGAGGAATGATCCCCCAAAAACGTAGTACTTTTTTTAGAAGTCAAGATGCGAAAGAGTCTATCGACCTTACGCTTTTTCCAGGATTAGCCGATGATCAGTTTAATGGTGTTCTCTCCTACGCTAAAACAGAGAAATGGCCTCTTACAAGCAAAGGATTGTATTTCGAAATCAAAAGAAGCGGTATTCATGCCGATCCAACCCTTCTTGAAGCATTTTTTACTACTCCCGAATTTCACGTAATATCCACTTTTTTCCAAAAAACATCATTGCCTATAGATAAAAATTTAATTATTGCTCTTCTTTCAGAAATGGATTGGCAATTTTTAAAAGATTTTTGCGAACAGCAACGTATTTTACAGGACTTTTCTGATGACAGGAGACGCAGTTTTTTGCTCGTTCTTTTCGAAAAGTATTCTTCTAAAACAGGGGCGTATTTGCTTGCTTGCAAGGACCTGAATTTCATTGCAAAAAGACTGGATGATCATTCTTTATTTATTTATTTTTCTCTTATTTCAGATCAGAAAGAGGCTCTGGAGCTACTCAGCAAAGAGATACTAGTTAGTCCTCGATCTGATGATATGAGAAGAAAAGCTGCCGAGATGCTTTACGAATTGGCTGGGGAGCCCTTTCCTACACTATATGATCATTTAACGGCAGTTCAGCGGTTTTCTCCAGATTCATTGCCAAAAGTTGTAGTGCAAGCTGAGCCCATAATAGCTCAAGCCAAGATCGGATTGGAAAAAGTTGCTGCAAAAGCCCCTCAAGAGCTTTCTGTCGTTAGTGTCGCAAACAAGAAAAAAAGAACTCATACAATCCAAGAAGGCGATAGCCTTTGGAAGATTTCAAAGAAGTATAAGGTGTCTGTCGAAGAAATTAAAAAAATAAACAACATGGAAAATGATAAATTAAAGCTTGGAAGACAGCTTCAGATCCCTGACAGCAAAACCTAAGGGACAGGGTCTACTCCTCCCTTACTCCATGGTCCGCATCTCAAAATTCTCTTAAGTGTAATCCAGGTAGCTTTGACAAAAGTATGTTTGTTGTAAGCCTCTAGGCTATAGTTCGAACAGCTCGGATAAAAGCGACAACAATTGCCTAAAAATGGACTTATGGCGAGTTGGTATATTTTTATAAAAAAGATGGCGATGTATTTGAACATGTTTTTTTTATTGTATAGTATAGAACTGTTTTTTGTTCCTTTCTATAAAAAAAGCCATCACTCGGAAGTAATGGCTTTTTTATTTTTCTATCGAATATTTTCTTGAAAATTTTCCACCTGTTGATGGAATTTATTAATCATACTTTTGGCTTGATTTTGATAAGTTTCCCCAGTAATCGAGTGATCTAGTTTCATAGCAAATTGTTTAAAAATTATAAGGCTTGGAACTATTTCTATGTTATAATCAGGATGAGATAAATACTTTAATCCAAAAGTCTTCGTTAAATTATCGTGCTCTGAATAACAATTAACAGCTGAACAAGCATAATTTGTAGAAACGGGTACACTTGCTCCAAGTCCCAGGTAATGAAAGTTTTGCTTCATAAGTTGAATTTGCTCATTTGTCATTCCTTCAAGAGCTCTTGCGGCTATGCCACCACCTCTACTGTGTGCGATATGTAGCCAACACGCTTCTGGGTTGATATTGAACAAAGTAGAGCTTATGGCTGCAAAATATTGTCTTGTTAAAGCTGTCATTTCCGTTTCGTTGTTATGACCTCTTATCTCTGTGCAAGCATTAAAAACATCCTTGAAACCGGATTGGGTTGGATTATACAAAGATAGTATCATTGTGTTGGGGGCTATTTCCGATAATGAATTTATGATATCTTTAACCTCTTCAAGTTTTGTTAAGATCCCATTTTGAAAAGAAATCAACCCTACGGTTTTTCCTTTACCAGATAACTGCTCATGGTAATGATCAAATAAATTGAATTTTCCATTTTTTAATTCTTCGTTACTGAAGTTAAGTTGAATATTACTACCTAGCTTAACAAGCCAATTAACACTAACCCCATTTATACTTCCTGCTGTGGTAAATACAGGGATGTCGTGTAATGCGGCATTAGAGGCTATAAAATCAATTGGTATCTCTAAACTCATGTTATGCATGTAATTGATCTGTTCAGAAGATAGCCCAAACAGGTCTAATCTATTTTTAGGGTTATTTCTGACATATGCGTATAAGTTAGATCCATCTGAAAATCCAGATGGATCAGGTGTCGTCCAACGTTTTATAGCCGGGTCATAAAAACGTTGTCCAAAAAATACGAGATCATTTTCTGACCTTTTTGAGCAAAATCCCCATGGAGAGAGCCTATATCCCACTTCAGTTTGACCAAATGCGTCCATGTCGATGATCTCAGCTACAGATCCTGATAAGGATATCAATGCTATGATGTTGCCTTGCGTGTCATGTAAAGGAATGAATATTTGATTGGAAAGCTCTATGGCAATTGCCGATCCTATGTCACCTTGAATACCAAGTCCAAGTAGTTTAAGTTCACAGATATCTCCGTTTTGATCTGAGCTTCCTATTTCAAAATCATGATCATATAAATACTTTTTATAAGTTTTTGTACTCTTTTTTTCTGAGAGCCGTCCAAGAGCATCATATCGGAGATATGTGGGATCCTCACCCTCTTTATCAATTAGGATCAACCTTCCAAGTGAATCGTAGTTGTAACTTATTGATTCATTTTGAGTGATCTTTTTAGTTATATACCCATTTTCATCATAAGATAGTTGAATTCCATCGACTTCATAAATCTCATTGCAGCTGCCGATTAGTGCATTTGTGGGATTACCAAGAGAATCAAAAGAATGTTTTTTATCATTTTCTTTATTGATTTGATTAAGACCGTCATAATCATAGATTTTTTCTTTCGTGAGACTATTTTTTATCTTTGTTATAAGACCTGTAGGACCATATTCTACTAGCTGTTCATTCCATTTAGATATTTGAAGGAAGGGTCTTTCTAAAAGATCATGATCCGTGATCATGATGCTATTATTTAACAACGTCTCTCTATATACATGTCCGTTTTCATCAAAGTCATCATAGCTATGTTGATATAATTTTCCTTTAGAAGAGATTCTTTCGACTCTTTTCATATGAAGACCTTGATAATGATATGATATTTCCGATCCATCTGGTAGCACCATAGAAGTGCGTCTGCCTAAGTTATCGTATTCCCAGGTAATGCATTCATCAAGTTCATTTCTTTCTTTTATGAGTTGATCGAAAAGATTATATTCTCTTTGTATATAGGATCTGTTAACAATATCTTCTATTATCTCAGGATTTTTACTAAGACCATAATAGTAGGCATAATCAATAGTGTTATCTGAGCTTTTTAGACTTACAATGCGACCTAGACAATCATATTCATAGAATATGTGAATGCAAGATGGGAGTGTTTTTTGTATTACCCGTCCCATGTTATCATATGTATACATCGTTGTTTTAGTGTTAGATTCAATTTGCTGTATCATCCGTCCACATGAGTCGTACTTCCAATTTATCACATAAGGAGAAGAGTTTTTTTGATTTTGAAGGACGTAGCTGACCTGTTTTGCTTTTTTGCCAGATCTGTCATAGAAAATATCTTCTTTCGAGCATAGCCTGTTATT
>VGMB01000014.1 GCA_016866585.1 Chlamydiota bacterium | reverse complement strand
AAGGCTTTATTGAGCCTTTTAGATGAGCTTAATCTAAGCTCTGAAATACAGTATGCACAAGGTTCAACAGACAGGTATATATACCTACATAATCACATGCATAAACTCCCTAAAGGACCTTTGTCTTTTTTGAGTTCTGTATTGACCCGAGATCTTATATTCACAATCATAAGAGAGATTACTGTTAGAAGAACAACATACGCAGATGAATCTGTTGGGGAATTCATAGCAAGAAGGTTTGGCAGTAAGGTTCTCGATAGACTCTTTGACCCGCTTGTCCAAGGTATATATGCTGTGGACCCTTATAAAATATCCATAAAATCATGCTTTCCTTTTCTAAAACAACTTGAAGATCAGCACGGAAGTGTTGTCTATGGGATGATAAAACAAATAGGGAAGTTAAAAAAATGTAAAAACAATCAAAGTGCTTTATTCTCTATTCATGGTGGGGTAGAAAAGATTATTAAAACAATTCAATCCCGCTTATCTTCTAGTATATACTGCAACCAAAAGGTATTAGATCTGCAGTTTCAGGCTGATAAAGTCATAGCTAAAACAGAAAATAACACCTACACTGCGGATTTTGTTTTTATAGCGTTACCAGTAAAGCAAGCTGCTAAGCTTCTTGGGCATACGAATGTCCAAGGTCTGTCTTATTTAGCTAATATGAAAAATGTTGGTATAACAAGCGCGCTTGTTGGTTACCCTGAAAAAATATTGCCCTACGAAGGATTTGGATACCTAGTTTCTTCAAAACAGCAAACGGATATTCTAGGAGCTGTTTTTGATTCCAATCCGTTCAATAAAGATCACGACAAACTTCAAACTAGGATTACTGTGATGTTGCGTGGAACCAATCATGTAGAGGAAGAAAAGTACAAGTTAGTTTATCATGCCTTATCTTCACATCTGGGAATAAAAAAGAAACCAGATTTAATTCAATTCATAGAAGCCCACGATGCACTTCCGGTAATGGAAGTTGGACATGAAGATCGTGTTTTGTTTTTGAAATCTAACATTCGAAAATCCCTACCCAGATGTTACCTTTTGGGTAATTATCTGAGTGGAGTGTCTGTTAATGACTGCATTCGATGTTCCCAGGAAACAGTGTTACAATGGGCTCTTAGCTAGTTCATTAGTAAGGTAGGACATAGATCTTCACCTGCTGAGTCTCCAAAGACAATTCCGTCTTTTTTGAGGCTGTGTGTATGAGGATCATTCATTTCTAAACAATATAAAGGTTTTCCAGAGGAAAATCCAATCATTAGCATGAATACGTTCTTTTCTGTAAAGAGCTCCTTGAGAGGAAGAAGGACATTATCTGCTGCAAAAATAACGTTACCAGCTTTTTTAGGAATCAGAGGATTTTCAAAGCTAAATGGGTAGTCTTCAAGAAGTATAAATACCCCACCAATAGTAGGACGGATTGAGCTAATATCTTGTATTGTCAGATTGTCTTTGAAAGGACAGTCTTGTAAAGTTCCTGTTCTTACGTATTGATCAAAAGCTAATCGAATATGTTTTTTTCTAAAAAGATGAAATGCAATATCTGCAAGCTGCTTTTTTAGACAAAGTTTTTTCGTTTCAAAACCATCTTTCCAAAGGTTCTTACCATTTAGATATAAATTTTCATTTGAAGCTAAATGAAGAGGGTTTCTTGGTGTGGGGTTTACTCTTTGTGTAAGGATAGAATCAGCATGGTTGAGTAGAGTTTGGCATTCTTTTTCTGAAAAAAGATCGTAAAACTCGATGGCTCCAGTTTTATTAAAATGATCTATGTGTTCTTGAGCTAGTGTAAATTTCATTTTTTTTTCTTATAGCTTTAGGTTTTTTATTCTCTCAAGTGCTGTGCGCACTTTGCTTAATTTTGTAAATGCTGACAGTCTTATAAATCCTTCTCCGTGTTCCCCAAAACCTCTGCCAGGTATTGCTACGATGTGGCAATGTTTTAGCAAGATATCGAAAAATTCCCAAGAAGTGAATCCGCCCGGTATTTTCCACCATATGTAAGGAGAATCAACTCCCCCATAGCAAGTGTATCCTAGTTCTGCTAATCCCTCTCGGAATGCTTTGGCAGATTCTAAATAAGTGTCGATTTGATAAGATATTTGTTTTTTTCCTTCAGGTGTAAAACAGCTTTCCGCGCCTCTTTGTATAGGGTAAGAGACCCCATTAGATTTAATGGATTGTCTTTTACTCCAAAGGTTCCAAAGAGCTACCTGTTCCTCATTTTGTGATAATAAGATTTTTTTGGGGACTACTGTATATCCGCATCGTAGTCCAGTAAATCCAGCTGATTTGGAAAAACTGCGAAATTCAATAGCTACGTTTTCAGCCCCTGGTATCTCATAAACGCTTTTGGGTACATCTGAGCTATGTATAAATGCACTATAAGCGCTGTCAAAAAGTATTATGGATTCATTTTCTATCGCATAGTCTACAAATTCTTTTAGTTGGTCATAGTTCATCGCAACACCTGTCGGGTTGCTTGGAGAGCATAAATAAATAATGTCGACCTTTTCTTTGGGAGGTTTAGGCAGACACTGGTTGGCTTCAAGACAGGGGAGTAGAATACTGTTATTACCGGAAATAAGGGTGGAGTCAAGGTACACCGGGTATGTTGGGTCTGGTATTGCCACGCGGCTATCTGAGGCAAACAGTTCTAAAGCGTTAGCTATGTCCGTATTTATACCATCTGAAATAAAAATTTCTTCTGGGGATAGGCCGTACTTTTGATATTCATTTTCTAATATGCACTGTTTGAGAAATTTATACCCTTCAGATGGTCCGTATCCACGAATCGAGGTCTCATGCGCCATTTCTTGCGCAGCACTGGATATTGCTGATACGACAACAGATGCTAGAGGAAGTGAAATATCGCCAATGCCGACGTTGATTACGTCAACATCAGGATGTAGTTCTTTTAATTCTAATAGTTTTTTTTCTATAATAGGGAATATATACTCCCTACGAAGTCTTTCAAAGTTAGGGTTGCCTTTAGCCATTTGATGATGTATACGCTATAATTTTGTGATAATCTTTAGTTTACGAAAGATTTTTTTTTCACAAAAGATTACCATCTGAACTGAAATATAATAAAGAGCGATTTAAGAAAAAAACTTTTATGAATGCTTTTCAAAATCTCATCGAAAAAAGTGCTGAAATCGAAAGTCAAATTGGCTACGAATTTAAAAATAAAAATTTATTGGCGTTGGCGTTTGTTCACAGATCTTTTTACAATGAACATAGACAAGAGTTGTTAGCGCATAACGAAAGATTGGAGTTCCTTGGGGACTCTATATTGGGCCTGATTATTTCAGAATACCTTTATTCTCATTTGGAAAATGAATCTGAAGGGCATTTGTCCCATTTCAAGGCTCATTTGGTCGAAGCAGCTATGTGCGCAAGTTACGTTCAAAAAGTCAATTAGTTCCTTTTTGCTACTTGGTAAAGGGGAAAAGATGAATGATGGAAGAGGGCGGGACACGATCTTGGCTGATTTATTCGAAGCCCTTTTAGCAGCCATTTACTTAGATAGTGGTCTTTGTGAAGTAAAGGCTTTTTTTTGGGGACATTTTCAGGAGGAAGTTCAAAATTATTTGAAAGATCCTTTAAGAAATTGGAAGGCTGATTTTCAAGATTATTGTCAAAAAAAATACCAACGTCCACCAAGTTACCGTGTGCTTAAAGAATTCGGTCCAGATCATAATAAGATATTTGAAGTTGTTGCCTGCATGGGGGATGTTGAGCTTGGCGTTGGCCAAGGTTCCTCCAAAAAAGAAGCTGAGCAAAATGCGGCTAGGCAAGCAGTAGAAAAAATTAAGGCAGAGCAAAATGGCTAAAACAAAAGTAATTTGGAGTTGTAGTGAATGTGGACACCAGCAACCCAAATGGTCTGGCAGCTGTTCTGTATGCCACAAATGGAATACTTTTGGTGAAGAGCTCGGTATAGTAAATACAGGTAAACGTTTTGAGATTGAAGGGAAAAGTTCATCCCGTCCTCTTAAAATTCCAGAGGTCGATATTTCCCCGTTCCGAAGATTTAAAACAGAGATCAAAGAGTTTGATAGATTGCTTGGAGGAGGGATTGTCTCAGGTTCCCTTACTTTGATTGGCGGAGATCCTGGTATCGGTAAATCGACTCTTTTGCTTCAAATCTCAAATAGCCTAGCTTGCCAGGGGTTGCAGGTTTTGTATGTCTGTGGAGAAGAATCTGTAGAGCAAACTGTATTGAGAGCTCAAAGATTAGGCATAAAAACTGACAACATTTATCTGTTGAACGAAACTTTGTTTTCTTCAATAAAAGCCCAAGTTGAAAAATTAAAGCCCGACATCCTAATTGTTGATTCCATTCAAATTATATATAAATCTGAAATACCATCCGCCCCTGGTAGTGTGGCACAGGTGAGGGAATTGGCAACAGAATTCATGCATTTGTCTAAAGGGATGGGAATATCGACGTTCTTAATAGGACATGTAACTAAATCCGGTGAAATTGCAGGCCCAAGGGTTTTAGAGCATATTGTAGATGTGGTTTTAGATTTTGAGGGGGATAGACATCATGGTTATAGAATATTAAGAGGTGTGAAAAATAGGTTCGGTCCCACTGATGATATTGCATTATTTCAAATGGATGGTCAAGGATTAACGGAAGTTGAAAATCCATCTGTTGTTTTTTTACAAGAAAGAATACGAGATAATTCAGGCTCTGTAATCATACCAACTATTGAGGGATCGAGAGCTTTTCTTGTAGAAATTCAAGCTTTAGTTGCTCCATCGGCATTTGCGACATCTTCCAGGAAATCAACGGGTATAGATGTAAATAGATTAGCATTATTACTTGCTGTATTAGAAAAAAAAGTTGGCTATCAGCTTCATAATTGTGATGTGTTTGTATCTGTCGCTGGTGGCTTAAAAATCTTAGAGCCTGCTGTTGATCTCGGTATAGCTATGGCTGTGCTATCTTCCTTTGGAAGTAGAAGTTTGGATCCTGATACGGTTATATTTGGAGAAGTAGGATTGGGAGGGGAAATTCGAAGTGTGCCGAAAGTGGAAAATAGAATAAAAGAAGCTATACATATGGGCTTTACTAGATGCATTCTTCCTAAGAAACAACAGTTGACCCTGCCTCCAAGTTTAAGTGGAAAAATTGAATTGATAGGCGTTGAAAAAATTGAAGAGGCTATAGATGAAATCATTAGATGAAATAACCATACCCATAGCAGCAAGAGCTTCAGAATTGTCTCGAGTTCAGGTAGATGAAGTTTTAGAAGAGCTTAGGCAGTTTTATCCTAGGGCGAAATTCGATTCTGTGTGGATGGAGACGTCAGGTGATAAAGATTTAATTACTTCCCTAAGATTTATGGATAAAACCGATTTTTTTACTAAAGAAATTGATTACTTAATTCTGGAAGGCAAGGTGCGTGCGGCTATTCATTCTGCAAAAGATCTTCCCGATCCTCTTAAGGACGGTCTCTGTTGTGCTGCAATTACCAAAGGTGTAGATAGCTCTGATGTTCTAGTATTTAGAGATGGAGAGGATTTTGATTCTCTTATGGATGGAGATAAGATTGCAACTTCTTCTTTGAGAAGGTCCGAGATGATTTTGGAATTGGGTAGACAGTTTCAGATTGTTGATATCCGAGGTACAATAGCTCAAAGACTTAGTCTCTTAGAAAGAGGTGACGTTGATGCTGTTGTTGTGGCGGAGTCTGCACTCATTCGTCTTAAACTTTTGAGTAAGTCTAGGATGAAGTTATCAGGTCCTGCAGCAGATTTGCAAGGTCAGCTTGCTGTTGTTGTTAATAAGGATGATGAGGAAATGATCCGTCTATTTTCCTGTATTGATTCTAGAAAGATATAAGGATCAATCGTGAAGACTGCTTTGTATCTTGGAACCGATCCTTCTTATTATGTTTCTGAGTCAAAAATTATTCATTATCCAATCATACAAATAATTCCTAAGGAACTGTCAGACCCAAAATTACACCAGGTCTTGCTTCAGCTTGTTGATTATACTCATATAATTCTTACTAGCAAGAATGCTGTTTTAGTTTTTTTTAAACTTGTGAGACTTGTGCATCAAGATCTTACTTTTTTGAAAAAACTTAATTTTTTTTGTATTGGGGATGTAACTGCTCACCATTTGGCATTGGAAGGTTTTTCTCCAAGTGTGATAGCTCAGATCCAGACGCAAGAGGGACTCATAAAGGAGCTGGGCGCTTTCGATTTAAATCGTGCATTTATTCTTTATCCGAGGTCGTCAATTTCAAGAAATGTTTTAGCTGAATATTTTATTTCGAATGGTATTAAACATACGCTTTGTGATCTCTACGATACAATACCAGCAACAAGAGAACCTGATTTTGACTTTTCAGAAGTTGATGAGATTATTTTCACAAGTCCTTCAACAGTAGAGGCATTTTTTCTTAAGTTTGGATTTATTCCTTTGGATAAAAAATTAATCACTGTTGGTCCAATAACTGCTGAAGCATTAAAAAGAAGACTATAAAATCGAGCATCTGCTCTCGAGTTGTCATAAATTATTCTTGAGCATATGATGTTGTGTTACAATATATAGGAGACAATATTTATGACATCTGTATTCAAGCTTCCAGACTTACCGTACGATTTTGATGCTCTTGAGCCTGTGATTTCAGCAGAAATCATGCAGTTGCATTACTCAAAACATCACAATGCTTATGTTTCAAATTTGAATATCGCTTTAGAGAAATATCACGAAGCAGAGGGTAAAGCAGATGTAGCAGCTATGATTGCTCTGCAACAAGCTATAAAATTTAATGGTGGCGGTCATGTAAATCACTCTATTTTTTGGACTAATTTGGCTCCAATAGGTAAGGGAGGCGGAGATGCTCCTTCAGGGGCTTTAGCTCAGGCTATTGATCAAGAATTTGGATCGTTTAATGCACTAATAGAAAAATTTTCAGCTAAAACTGTCGCAATCCAGGGATCAGGTTGGGGATGGCTCGGTTTTCATAAACAATCCTCAAAATTAGTAATTACTACATGCCCTAATCAGGATCCAGTAAGCACTCAAGAATTTATACCTCTTTTAGGAATAGATGTTTGGGAACATGCTTACTATCTTCAGTACAAAAATCTCAGAGCGGATTACGTGAAAAATATTTGGAAAATAATTAATTGGAAAAATGTTCAAGAAAGATTTGATGATGCTAAAAAATGAAATAAAATAATTAGTATATTTAATTCTTAGTTGTTTGTTGTTTTATTTTATTTAATGTGTTATTCTTGTTGATAATTTTGTAGATTTATAAGGTTGTTTTTATGGGTTTATTCTCAAGGCAAAAGCCTAAAATTAAAGTGCAAATGACCAAAAAAGATGGTTTTAGTGGTTGGGTAAAGTGTAGTCATTGTAATGACATGATCCACGCTAATGAGTTGCACCAAAACTTGCATTGCTGTCCTAAATGTAATTATCACTATAGATTGAGTGGCACCCAGAGAGTGGCTCTGCTCGCTGATGCAGGAACATTTGAAGAGCTTTTTACTGAGTTTAAGCCTATAGATCCCTTAGAATTTGTGGATACGGAAGAGTATAAAAAACGTATTGTTTCAGCGCAAAAAAATTCCGGAAGAGACGAAGGTGCAATCGTTGGAACATGTAAAATTAATGGAAGGGATGTTGCTCTCGGAATTTTAGATTTCAGCTTTATGGCCGGATCTATGGGTTCTGTTGTTGGAGAAAGATTAACCAGTATCATCGAGTATGGCCTTGAAAAGCAGCTTCCTGTTGTTATTGTGTCAGCTTCTGGTGGTGCACGTATGCAAGAATCCATTCTCTCATTGATGCAAATGGCGAAAACTTCAGCCGCTCTTGCTAAACTTCATGAAAAAAAACTGCCTTACATTTCTATATTAACTAATCCCACAAGTGGTGGAGTTACAGCTTCATTTGCTTCTCTTGGTGATATTATTATTGCTGAGCCAGATGCTTTAGTATGTTTTGCAGGCCCTCGTGTTGTTGAGCAAGTTATCAAACAAAAGCTTCCTCCTGGCGCTCAAAAATCAGAATTCCTTCTTGATAAAGGAATGATTGATTGCATTGTAAATCGACATGAATTAAAAGATAAGCTGTCAGTGTTTTTGAATTTCTTAATGGATAATAGTAGAGAGTTTTCTGATTGGTCTTCTGACGAAGAAGAGGCCGCTCTATCCCTTAAATTAAAACAACTGATGATGATTGTCGACCAGAAGCTTGAAACTGCACCTCTTTAATTAGGATAGCCAATGACTTCGGAAATTATTATAAATGTTATTACTGAAGATGATGAATTTCTCCCAGTATACTCCTCAGAGCTGGCTGCTGGTGCTGATGTAAAAGCATACATAAACGAAAATGTTGCTATAGAGCCAGGCTCTTCTGCATTAATACCTACAGGTCTCAAATTCGAGATCCCTGCAGGTTATGAAATTCAAGTAAGACCTCGAAGTGGTCTTGCTCTTAAAAATCAAATAACCGTGTTAAATACTCCAGGGACTGTAGATGCTGACTATAGGGGAGAGATTGGTGTTATTTTAATAAACCATGGAAAAACTCCTTTTATTGTTTCTCGTGGCATGCGCATAGCTCAAATTGTCCTTGCTGCAGCCCCTCAAGCAAAGTTTTTCCTTGCCAAAGACTTGTCTTTAACTTCACGTGGAGCCGGCGGTTTTGGCCATACTGGAACGCATTAATCATCAAATTTCCTCGAGTTTAGAGGATTTGATGAGATATTTTAGAAGGAATGACTATATGACGATATCCAAATATTTGGATTCACGTCTCATTGTTTTTTTGGATGAGCCAAAGCGAGACAACGCCATAGAAGTTCTTATTAATGAACTTGAAAAAGTTGGGAAATTAAAAGACAAAAAAACATTTTATAATGCAATATTGGATCGTGAAAAAATTGTTTCCACAGGAATAGGGATTGGTATTGCTATACCTCATGCTAAGCTTGAAGGGTATGATGATTTTTTTATTGCAGTTGGTATTCAAAAAAAGAAAGGGATTAATTGGAATTCACTCGATGGTAGTGAAGTTAAATTAATTTTCATGATAGGCGGCCCTGATAACAGACAGACAGAGTATTTAAAAATTCTGTCAAAGCTCACTCAGGCTGTAAAAGATGAAGAAAGAAGAAAGAAACTGCTTAAATGTAATTCTCCAAACGAAGTAATAGACCTATTCCAAGGGTGCTGATATGGACCTGAAAATTAAAGATGTTGCAGAGCTGCTTAATGTATCAGAAACGACTATTAGACGATGGCTTTCTGATGGAAAAATTCCGGCGTATCGTTTAAATCATCAATATAGATTTAGTCGCATAGAAATAGAAAACTGGATGATGAGTTGTAAAGTAGAACAAGAAAAACATCTTTCTTTTTCAAAACCAGAGCAAATCTATCCTTTGAAAAATGATGGTCAAGAAACCTCTTCTTCACGATCTGGAACACAGCAATTTGGATTATATCGTGCCCTTAACAAAGGGGATGTTTTTCTTGATATACCTGGAGATACTAAAGAAGAAGTTATCAAAAATACGATAGCGAAGGTTGCTGAAAGGCTTAGTTTCGATGCAGAGGTTGTCTCAGAGCTATTTCTTGATAGAGAAAGGCTAATGCCAACCGCATTAAATAATGGAATCGCAATACCACATAGTAGGGACTTTATTCTAAAAGGTCATGCATCAGATATAGTAGTTGTTGTCTTCCCAAAAAAACCGATAGAATATGGGGCTCTTGATGGCAAACCAGTTCATTCTATGTTTTTTCTTTTCTCTTCAGATGACAAAAAGCACCTACACTTGCTTGCTAAGATAGCCCACCTTAGTAGTAATCAAGAATCTCTGCGCATGCTAGAGAAAAAACCTTCTAAAGAGGTTTTTTTAGATTTTCTTAAAGAGTGGGAAATAAAGCTAAGAACATAATTCTAAGCTATTTTGCACATCTTTTAGAACAAGTGTAGTAAATGCAGCTAGTTGCACCTTGAATTTCCGTCTTCAATTAGAGTTTGGACTTTCGAGTATCGGATTTCTTTGGTTATGATATATGCCACTCCCTCCATAGGTTACTTTATCTGAGTCAAAGACTATTTCTAAGTTGCTTATAGGTAGCGGTAACACATCTTTGGATCCCTTGAAATAATATTCATCTTTTAGAACAAGTGTAGTAAATGCAGCTAGTTGCACCTTGAATTTCCGTATTCCCTTTGAGTTTGGACTTTCGAGTATCGGATTTCTTTGGTGTTGATATATGCCACTCCCTCCATAGGTTACTTTATCTGAGTCAAAGACTATTTCTAAGTTGCTTATAGGTAGCGGTAACACATCTTTAGATCCCTTGAAATAATATTCATCATAAGATTTATCTGAAAAATTATGGATTATAGTGAATCTATTTCCTTCCTCATCCCATCTTCGGTGTGCAAAAATAAGGTTATCAGCATGATGAGCAAGTAAATGAAATCTAGAGTTTTTTGAGCCTGCATTCCAAAACGCTTTGTTTGATAAATAAAACGCATTTAAATCTCTGCTTAGATTAAGCGTTCCCAGATGTTGCTCATCAGAAATTTCTGACCTACTGAAAGGTTTTCTGTAATCCCATTTTTCTTTAGTTCCAAACTCACATCCCATGAATGTTAAAACACCACGGCCTGGAGCCAACATTTGCAAAGTCTTGTTTATTCTAATCTTACTCATTTTTATAGTATGATCGTCACTTTGAGCTTTTTGATATAAAGACTGCTTATGACATGAGACTTCATCGTGCGATATAGCTAATATGTTCTGAAAGTCTTGTTCATATCCAAAGCTGGAGATTATTTTATGCAAGTAATACCTAGATCTTGCGTGTGAACTAGCTCCCAAAAGCTCTAAAGAGCTGTGAAGAAAATTGAAGTTCCATCTTCCATCAAACCCATATCCACCCTGTTCTACAGGATCGGTATCCACTTTAGTGAGAGGCTTGCTTCTGGAGTTTTCTGAATGGGTGATAATGTTAGCAAATTTTTCATGTGCCATAGTTGTGAGTGAGCGTAAAAAAGTTTCTCCATGGAGGTTTTCATGAGTGTTTTGCTCATTCAATTCCGATTTGCGATGACGTTTTGAATATAATTTATGTGATGCGAGCATCGAGACGGCATCGACACGAAGTCCATCTATGTGATTTTCAAGTAGAAAATGGGCGCTAGAGAGTAAAAAGTTTCTAACGTCCTCTCTTTCAACAGCAAATACTCTAGTACCCCACTCTGGAGATTCTCCGTTGTAAGGATGGGCACTTTCAAAAAACTTTTGTCCGCCAAACTCTCTAAGGCTCCATTCATCTGTAGCAAAGTGGTATGGAACAAAGTCTACGATAATGCCAATGTTATTCTCATGAAGATGATTTATAAAATATTGGAAATCTTCAAAGTTGCCATGTCTTTTTGTGGGTGAAAAATACCCCGATACTTGATATCCCCACGAACAATCTGCGGGATGCTCCAGTAGTCCCAATATCTCAATATGAGTGTATCCAAGATAACCAGCCCATTCGGCAAGATCGTGCGCAATTTCTCGATAGTTTTTAAATGTCCCATCAGTATTTTTTCCAAAGGAGGATAAATGGATTTCATAAATATTAACAGGGCGTTCTGTCGCTAAATCTCTTTTTATCATCCATGATTCATCTGTCCATGTAAAATTTTCTATGTCAGTTACAACAGAGCCTACATCAGTTTTTTCATGAGATTCGAAAGCGAATGGATCTACTTTTCTTCTGACATTTCCTTTGCTATCTGTAAGTTCATACATGTAAACGGTGCCTTTCCTAGCATCTGGTATTTCAACTTGCCAAGAACCATCACCAATTGATTGCATAGGATAAGTTTTTTCTACAATTCCATTTTTGATTACAACGCTTACAAATGTAGCTCCAGGAGCCATCGTTTTAAAACGAACTCCAGTATCTCTTGCTTCATTTTTTATGATATGAGCCCCAAACTCTTTATATAGCTGGCATTGCAATCCTGATCCAAAGTAGTGATCTCTTGATGGACTAGGTATTTCATCCACGCTAATTAAGTCGACAGGTTTTGTGCCTCGAATACTACGCTTTTCCATTGCAGCCAAAAGTACACGTTCATATTCTTGGATTGGTGTTATCCCTTTAGCAGAAGATGTCCAACTGGAAAGTTGAGCTGATTTCATCATATTCTGCATTAATTGTGTTTTTCTTTCAGAGGGAACTTGCGCCCAGAAAGAGACAGCTTGATCTATAGTAGCTGAAATTAAAGAATTTTGAGCTTCAGAATCCCACTCTTCTAATCGAGCAAATGTAAATCCATTAAATTCATCACTTATCGTATCTGAGATTACTGTGTCGGCAAGTCCACCTGTAGCACATGCTATAATGGGTGTACCAAAAAGCCAAGACTCCAACTGAACTAGACCACAAGGCTCAAATTTCGATGGAGCAATCGTCATGAAAGCAGCAGCTCGTAGTAGGGGGCCAAGGCCAGGAATACCTTTAGCGGCATTTCCTCTTTGCATCGTTATACTAAATTCAGATTTATCTCCTCTAGTGATCCAAGCATTTTTGTGAACTTTAGCCAAATCTTCTAGTTCGTCTAGGTGTTCAGTTGCTTCTTCATCTTCTCCAACACCCATTGTTACGAATCCTAAATCAAGTGCTGAGGCTTTTTCTAGAAATATCTTAAATTTTTCAGTTCCCTTTTGTGTGGAATCGTACCTTCCTACATAAAGAATAAAATCATTGTTAGCTAAATCTAAACGAAACTCTTCTACTTCTGCTGGATAGTACTTTAATAAGGCCTTTTGAAGCTGTTGTTTAATCTGTTGTTTTTTTTCCAAGATATCAGCATCTTGTGCAGAGAAAGTAAGATCTAATCGTTGGTTTGTTTCTGGATCTACCCAGTTTTTAAGTGTACTGTTTTTTGAAGGATCCCATAGGTCTGGATTACTTCCATTTACAATTCCAGAGAGCCTGCCTTTATGGGCTGTTTGTCTCATCCATGGATCGATACCAAATCCAAGATAAGGTTTTTGCATCTCTTCTGCAAACGTCTTAGATACTGTTACAATTTCATCGCTGTTTTCAATTCCATCCAACATCGAGTTCATTCCTAGTCTTTGATCTCCAAATAAAGGTAGGAGTGTTGCGTCTTTCCCTTCAAATACTCCCTGACATCCATAGTTGTTGTTGTGTATAATGAATACGGATGCAGGAGTCTTTCCCTGACTCCATTTTGTAAAGTATCGCTCTTTTATCAATGTAGCTGCATACGCTGCATGCCAGTCGTTATACATAACAGCATCGACTTCTTCTGCGTTATTCATTATATATTCGCTTGCTGCATTTGAGAAATAAGCCATTCGATGTTTTAGGCCAAGCCATGGTTGTTCTGGATCCGCCAAAACTCCATCTTCATAGATTCTTTGAGCAGACAGTAATTCGAAATGATTTGGTTCATCTTCTGATTCTCGAGTA
>VGMB01000013.1 GCA_016866585.1 Chlamydiota bacterium | reverse complement strand
TTGCTAAAAGATAATAAATTGTTATTAAAAATCTACGGACTAGATGCTTCTCAGGTGGACAGAACGATTGATGTTGTGTCTGGAGGTATTCGCTACTCTGCTAAGCCTAGTGATGAGTCTAGAAAGGCTGCTATAGTAATGGTTATTTTTGCTGATAGCTAATCCGTACATTTTGGTAAGCGTCTCTTGTAATGAGGCGCTTACATTCTGAAATCTTCCCCTAGATATGTTCTTCTTACTTCCTCGTTCTCTACTAGATCTTGAACGCTGCCAGATATTAATACGGTACCTTCTCTAACAAGATAACTTCTGTCTACAATAGAAAAAATTTCTCGTGCATTATGGTCTGTGATTAATACACTTATACCTTTTTGTGTTAGATGATGGATCATTTTTTTAACATCATTAATTGCTATAGGGTCGATATTAGCAAAAGGCTCATCGAGAAGTAGTAGTGATGGGTTAGTGACAAGAGCACGCGTAATTTCTAATCTACGACGTTCTCCTCCAGATAGGGTGCTTGCTTTTTTCTTGCGTATTTTTACAATGTTAAGCTCTTGCAAGAGCAGTTCTAACCTCTCATTTTGCTCTTTCTTCGACAAGGATAATGTCTCTAGGATACAAAGGATGTTTTCTTCAACGGTCATTTGTCGGAATACCGAAGGCTCTTGCGCCAAGTATCCCATACCAAGGCGAGCGCGTTGGTGAATTGGTAGCTTTGTGATGTCTTGATCCAGAAACAGTACTGATCCAGAATCGGGTTGGATAAGTCCTATTGTCATATAGAAAGCTGTAGTCTTTCCTGCTCCATTAGGGCCAAGAAGGCCAACAACTTCTCCTTTTTTTACATGAAAGCTTAGACCGTTTACGACAGTACGCTCTGCATATGTTTTTTTCAAGTCAGTAGCTTGGAGGATTATCTTTTCACTATGCTCTGTATTCATAATGTCCTTAAGAAGACGGTTTGTATTGTGGAAATAGTTTTTTTAAGACCTCATTTTCTTCGACAGACAGAGTGAATTTTACGTTACCTACTCCTTGAATCACTGTCTGATGAGATTGTGGGTTTTGTATAAGATGAACTTCACTGGCACTCATTCTAACGCCTTGTTGTTCATCCCAAAATAAAACTTTTTGCCCTGGGTTAGCAGAGAGGATCATTGTTTTGGTTTCTGGCGAATAGGTGACTCTGTCGGCAATTCCACATCGGAATGGCTCCTGCTCTTTTCTAGAGAACAGACACACATTTCCTTTGAGAGTTAACGAAGTTGGCTGGAGCAGTTGTTTGTCTGCAGCAAACTCAACATGTGCCATATCAGCATAAGCTCCAAGTGTTTCTTCTTCGTAAAAGACCTGATCTATGTAGTTTCCTCTAGTTTTAGCTTTTGAGGTGCCAGATATTTGTGCGTTAAGTAAATTGCGGTCAATTTTGAAGATCCCTTTGCATTTCAATTTATGGTAGCTGGCACTTTGGGGGTCTTTGTAGACAAATTCTGAAGGGCCTTTGCTTTGAATTTTAGAGATCACTTTTACACCTTTTATGATCCCTTGCTGAATGTTAAGCACTTCTTCTGTTGTTACCGTTCCAAGAGCAGATTCAACAATATGAGATTTCCCATTAAGGGTAAGAGAGTGTTTTGTATTATCCCAAGAAAGGTTTTCCGTCGTAAACTCAATATGTCCTTTTTGCTGTTGTGGCAGTAAGGATGATTCTATTTTTCCTCTGCTATTGTTCATACTAAGCACAGATTGTACCAGGTCGAGATTTACCAGGCTTGCCTCAATGTAGTCTTTATCGTGGAAGATTTTACAATAAGACTGGTCATCTTTTGGATAGGCGGTAACTGTTCCCTGGAAGTCCTTTGATGAGGTGGCTGTAGTTTTATGATATAAGGCATGATCCGACTCTAATATAAATTCTTTGTTATATTCTATAGTGCAAGAGTCTTTGGCTTTTATTTTTTCAATATCGTATTCAGTTTTTTGATCTTTTTTCTCTTCTTTTGTTAGACATAGTTCTATATTTGGACTCTTCAGATTAACATAAGAGTCTCCTCCTGATTTTTTGTGTATCGTGTCAGTGAAATTAACAAGACCTGATTTTGGTGCTGTTAGGGTTCCTGTAAGGTTAGAGAAGTCTAGATCTGCATGATCGCAAAGAAGCTTGGCATTATCTTTTAGGGATAAAATAACATCATTATGTAGGTGAATCAGAGAAAAGGGGAAATCTTTGCCGGCCTCTTGCTTTTCGAGTGATGCCTGCTCTGCAGTCATCTTGCCAAGGCCATGATCGAGTACTACTCTTCCTGTTAAGGTAAGAGCGCTGCCATCGTAAGATGCATTCGTCGAAGAAACATACCCTTCTTTAGAGGGCTCTGAAGAAAATATAGTAAATGGAATAAGCAAGGTGATCAATATCGATGTATAAGTCTTCATGGATTTTGTCCTTCAGGTGTAAATGATGCATTAAATTGATGAGCTTCAAAGCGTGGTGTTTTTCCTGAAACAGTGAACTCTATGTCTTCGGCTTTTCCCTTGAGAAAAGCTTTAGAAGAGGGGGTTGTGGTAATCAGTTCATGACCTGGAATGCGGAATAATGAAAGCATAACATCGTTTGCTATGAACTCTTGCTTACTGAGGTTATACACTCCCTTGGAAGCTTGCAAGTGACGCATTTGCTGCATCGATTTATTGCCTACAGAGTATAGCTTTTCTTGCATCCAGCATTGCACATTAGATAGGTTTTCAAGTATCTCTAACTTGTTATTCTCAGGTGACAAGGTTAACAGTGACGAGCTACTATCAATGCGATAATGCAGTCTGTTATGGTCTTCCTGTGCAAAAAAGATGTCTTTCCTTACCCCTATTCTAGTTTGTGTTGCTACACTATTTTGAGATTCTAATTCTATTTTCCTACACTCTTCTATGAGTGCTTTGTATTTTAAAATATCACGGTCTGTGACAAAACATATTTTAAATAGCCCTGTAAGTATTACAGCACTTATTCCTATACATGTTATTGTCACGGACTTTCCAAACATTTTTAGTTACCCGATTGGACGATTTGATAGATTTGTTTTAATACAATAAACAGTGATTTCATTTCACTAAAAGGCATCACAGAGTCTTTATCACTTTTTGCTTCTTTAGGATTCGGATGCGATTCCATAAATATACAGTTGCAGCCTGCAGCAATAGCAGCTTTAGCAAGAGTTGGGATAAATTCTCACTGTCCACCAGATGAGGTTCCATGTCCGCCTGGAAGCTGAACAGAGTGAGATGCATCAAAACAAACTGGTACTCCAAGTTTTTGCATGATTGGGATCGCCCTCATATCGCTTACAAGATTGTTATATCCGAAACAGGTGCCACGATCAGTTAAAATAATTTTATCGTTTCCGGCAGAGCGGATCTTTTCAACAGCATTTTGCATATCCCAAGGTGCCATGAACTGACCTTTTTTTATATTAATTACAGCACCTGTTTCTGCTGCTGCAATAAGTAGGTCTGTTTGTCTACATAGAAAAGCGGGGATTTGTAAGATGTCACATACTTTACCAGCTTCTCTAGCATCCTCAGGAGAGTGGATGTCTGTAATTACAGGGACGTTAAATTTTTCTTTTACTTTCGACAGTATCTTTAATCCTTCATTGATACCAGGGCCTCGAAATGAAGAGTGAGAAGACCTATTTGCCTTATCGTAGCTTGATTTATAGACAAAGTTTATTCCGAGAGATCCAAATAAATCTTTGAGAAAATCGCAAGTTTCAAGAGCTAAAGCTTCACTTTCGATAACACAAGGACCAGACATTACGGCCAGCGGGTGTCCTTGTCCTATTTTAAAATTTTTTAGAGGGACTTCTTTCATTTTTTACAGCAGCCTTTGTAAGTTAATTAAGTACCGATATCACATAATATTTAGCTCATAGAATAAGCTATTTTTTCTATGGGGTCAAGTTTGGTTTATTTATGCTGTGATTTTAGATAAGGAGATCTTTCAGACTGTAATACCCTTGTGGTTTATCTAGAATGCGTTGAGCCGCATGTAAAGCCCCTTTGGCAAAAGTTTCTCTCGAAAAGGCTTCGTGATAAAGTTCGACTTTTTCATTAAGATTTGAAAAGATAACTTTATGCTGACCGATTACTTCACCTTCTCGGATACTTTGAATTTGAGAGGGTTTTCCACAAGCTTTTTGAAGAGCAAGAGCTGTACCGCTGGGAGCGTCTTTTTTATGTATGTGATGCGTTTCAATGATATCTAAAGAGAAATGATTGCTTAGTATATTAGAAAGGCTCTCTAAGGCTTTTATGCAGGCAGCGATCCCTATGCTGAAGTTAGCCGAGTACACTATAGGTAAAGACGTCGATGCTATTTCGATTTTTTTCAGGTCAGTTGCTGAAAAGCCTGTTGTTCCGATGATAAGGGGTGTTTTTGTTTTTTGAGCTTCCTCAATTAGTAGTAGTGTTGCTTCTGGTAAAGAAAAATCTATGATTACATCAGATTGTTTAACAAAGTCACTTAAAGTATTACAAGCTGTGTATGTAGTAGAGGAATAATCGTAGTTTTTTGCATATCCTACAATTTTAGAAAAAAAATCTTGGCTTTTAGCAAGTTTTAAGACGTAAGTGCCCATACGGCCAGTGATGCCATGTATGCCAAGTGTTGCTTTCATAGAGCCTCTCGTATTATCCCTTTTGATATTGCAGTTTCTTGGAGTGTACTTGAGATATCATTTTATTAATTATTTCTATCGAATCTAGGAGAGATAAAATTATTTGTTTATCGTTTTCGAGGCTTAAAGAATTAGCGTAATCGGATGTTTTGTTCAAGGATATTAGGTCTATGAGTTCTTGTTTTGATATTTTTTTTAGTTTTTTATCTGCAAAAATTTCGGATAGACTTTGAGGAGATGTGTCTTCTTCTGTTTTTTCTTCGGACATCTCTACATAAAAATTAGGCAGAAGACAGTAAGAAAAGAATCGATTGCTTTGGTGAAAATAGCTAGGGGGAGGTTCAAAATGTGCCCAGGTAGTGCTTCGTTTGTGAATCTCGAACAATTCTTCCCATTTCGATGCATAGATGCTCGAAGTTCCTGTAATTTCGGAGTGCGGGGCAATGAATTGCGGCTCGATAATAAAGGTTGGATCGAGCATTTCTTGATCTACTGCGTAACGCTTATGTGCCGTAATATCAAGAGAGGCGATAGTGACTGGTTTGTTTTTCATTTGCGAGATTCGTTTGATTTTTTTGTGTAAGAGAATAGGGGATTTGTTTGATTTTTATACAACAAAAATTGAAATCACCTAGTCTTCGAATTATTACAGATTATTTTTTAATAAAAAGGTGGTTTCAAAAAAGATAGCTATCTTTATAATACACGCGGACCCGCATAATTATGAGTGTATAAAGTGAAATTACGAACTCTTCCTATTTCTGTATTTTTGACTGCAATAATGTTTGGAGGCTTGGGGCAAGCGGAAGAATATTCGGAGATCTCCTCTGAAGACACCTCTGCTGTTGCTTATCATAATGTGAATTTTAGCGATATTCCCATCACGGAGTTCATTAGATACGTCAGTAAGGTTTCTCAACAAAATTTCATTTATAATAATAAAGAACTAGACTTTCACGTCACATTTTCCTCAGGTAAGCCAATATCTCCTAAAGATATTGTTAAGTCATTGGTCAATCTTCTGCGAATGCATAATTTTCAGGTGATAAAAGAAGAGCATTCTTATGTTATCTACAAACCGAGAAAAAAGAAGGTTGAGGTTGAAGCAACTGAGGTGTTGCAGACAAAGCAAGAGATTGAAGTTCGTGATGATCCAGAAATTCCTCCTATAAAAGTGAAAAAAAATTTTCATGTATACAAGCTGCAATATCACGAAGGGGCTGAAATTGTTGATTCTTTGAAAAAAATCGGTATGGATTTAAGTTCTTCCTCCTCGGTGACCGACGACCTGCTACAGGCTATTCAGGGAATGCAATGGGTGAAAGCTACAAATTCTTTGTTGTTTTCAGGTAACGTTGAGACTATTTTTGAAATGCAGACAATCATATCTAGTCTAGATGTACCTTTAAGACAGGTGTTTATTGAAGTTCTTGTTGTTGAGACCGACGTGAAAAAAAGTATGGACTACGGGTTGCAATGGGCGGCAAGTGGGCAGATTGATAATGTAAAATTTGCTGGCGGGACTTTTTCTCCTCTATTAGGGCAAGGCGGATCTTCTAGTTTTTCATCAGTTATGCAAGGTATCAGTCCTGGAAACTTGGCTAGGGGACTTGGACAGTTTCCTGTTGGCGCTGGTTTTGATTTGGGAGTGATAGGAGATATTATACTTCACAAGGGCAAGTCCTATTTAAGTTTGGGTGGTCTTGTATCGGCATTACAGGCGGATGGTGACAGCACTATTGTTCTTAATCAGAAAATTATAACTCAAGATAACAAACATTCGAAAATATTCGTTGGAGATAATATCCCTTTTACAGGTTCTGTTGTTTCAACTGTTGGGCAAAGTCAGCAGACAACTGCTAATATAGAATATAGAGATGTAGGCGTTAGCTTAAATATTACACCGATGCTCGGAGAGGGTGATGTTATAACTTTAGATATTGATGAGGAGATCACTGAGGCTGTGGAAGATCATGGTTTTTCTTCTATAAACAACTCTATGGGTGGGATAAGGACCACTAAGACAAATATGGTTACCCATGTTCATGTCCCTGATAAGCACTTTCTTGTTTTGAGTGGAATGATTCGTAATGCTAAGTCCAACTATAAGACAGGAGTTCCTTGCTTAGGATCTCTTCCTATGATTGGATCCTTATTTAGTAAAAATAAAAATAAGGACGAGAAACGGAATATCATCATCTTTGTTAGACCTCAGATCATTCACTCTTTTAAAGATTATGAAAAAATAACAATAGCCCAAGAAGAACTTTATAAATCTCAAGCTAATGCAAAAAACTTTTCAGAGGGATTAGAGATTCTCCCTAAGGTTTCAGATGATTGATAGGATAACTCATATTTTATCCCTTATAGAGGGAGCTGCCTTGAGAATTCGTTTTTTTCTGAAAAAGAGATTGATAAGATTGTTCCTTTTTTATAAAAATATTCCTTTCGCCGGTTTCAAAAATGAAACTTTTTTTCTTCGGATAAGAAAAAACACTTTTAATAAATGTAGGCGATCTGTAAGATTAACACCTTTGGATTGATAGCTCAGCTGGATAGAGCACCCGCCTTCTAAGCGGGTGGTCGCAGGTTCGAGTCCTGCTCAATCCAAAATCTTTTTTATTCTATATTATGAGCAAAGCGACAAACGATTCTCGTTCGAATTCAGACAATTTAAAGCTCCTGGGAGATTTCACTGTTAATCTCCCTCTTTTTTCAGATCTGAATCATTTTTTTAAGCGATTTTATACTAACGAATTTAGATCCCTTTCTGATAAGGCAAAACGCTCTGAGATACATCAGGCGCTTTGTTCTCTCATCGAAAAAGAAAACCAACCTTGCTTCTTGCTTGGAGCTGTGGTTGATTTTGTCGATAAGATCAATAAAGAAAAAATTGTAAACAATTATTCCTTTACTCAGTTTGAGTTGTGGCTTAATCAGTTCTCCAACCTTACTAATGAAGAAAATCTTCATATTCGTGGAAAGATAGTAGGAAAGTGGGTTCCTAGAGATGCCTACCAAACTCTTTTTCCGATCGGAATGGGTAAGATGTACCCAGGTTCTCATTATGTAACAGCACATGCATCTCCAGATCTAGATACTACTGTAGCCTCGTTTTGGGGATGGGTGGATGCGTTTGGGGCTAGAGTGTCCCATGGACTTCACCTTTGGAATGTACCAGGCGGACCACCTTCCTCCCAGGTAGAAATACAATTTTTGTTCGACCATCCTATAGGGGATGCAACCTTTGAAGTGCTTACAAAAAAAAGAACAGCTCTCACTTTATCAAGTGTAGATTTAATGACACAAAAAGGATTTCTAAAGAAACGTGTCAATGAGTCCACCTATTCAATAGATCATGAAAGAAATCAAAATGCAGTTGTTGTTATTGATGATCATGGACGTATTTTAGGTGATTGGAGAAATATTGACGTAGAAGGAGTCAAACAAGTTGTAATGCAGCTTGGTAACTGTTTGCGTTGGTTCGAAAGTTACTTTCACATCAATCTAACATCGCTTTTTGCAAAAGTAGAGCTTTCTAGGCTTGATTTAGAAGAATTTTCATTGAAGTTTTTTTCTCAACCTTTCAAAGTGTGTAGTTTTGTAAAAGATCTGACTAAAAAACAACAAAAACATCTTAATGATTTTTTATCTAAAATTTTATTAGTACCTAAAGGATTAGATGCGACTTTTGAAGAATTTTCATTAGGGCTTGAGTCCTTAGGTGTTGCTCATTTGCAGTATTTCATACAAGAAATTAAGATTGCTGCATCTTCTAAAATATTTAATACAGATGGATCTATTGTTGAAAATAGATCTGAAATTTTTTCCTGTTTAGAAAAGATACTTAGAGCATTAGAGACAGGGATTGAGAAAGTTAAAGAATATGTAGACACACTTGGTATTGCTCTAAACATTAAACGAGAAGTGCTTGGTTATACTCCCAAGGTTGTCAGTTATCGTGCAGATGTGGAAGAAGTAAAAACAACGATGGGCAGTTATTCATATCTTACAGTCACGGCTTCAGATCATGAGGGAGGACAGATTCCTCTTGGTGTGATTCATGCTGGAGATTTACAAAAGCCTATTCTTGGTACTGTATCTTTAAGAGACTTCTGCAATAGAGAAGAGACCAAGATACCTCCCTATTTTGAAGTGATATCAGTAATAGATCACCATAAAACGGCGCTCAATACATCATCCACTCCTATGGCATTTATATCAGATCAGCAGTCTTCTAATGCCCTAATAGCTGAAAAGTCGTTCGAAATTAATGATCAATTTGGTCTAAATGGAAGAAGCTTGGATGATATCAATAAGGAAGTGTCTGAAATAGTAAAGGATCAAAAAAATCATTCTGATCGACGGTTACTCCAAAGATTGCTGCAGAAGCAAATTGTGTCTGATATTCAGAAAGACTACTTTATTGATCCAAAAAGAGAATTTTTAGAGTATTTGCACTTCTTATACGCGATTTTAGATGATACAGACCTTCTTTCTAAAGTCTCATACAGAGATCTAGATTGCATTGCATCTCTTCTAAACAGAATGAAGACTATAGCATCTGGTAAGGAGTCTGAGATTATAGTATTTGACGATCTGGCTAGAGATGATACGTATATATCAAGAGCTGCAAAAAGAATCTTACAAAACGCAGATATGTATTCTTTGTATCGTAAGATTTATCATTTGAAAGAAGAAAATGTAGAACATAATTTTAGAATATGTGTGAAAGGTGAGGCTTCTAGTGTCTTCGCGGACACGAAGGAGCAAAATGGCTGTTGTAGAGTTGGGCAAACAAAAATGTTTGCTAAGAACCACCCAACATATCTTACCTACTCTAATCAGATTCGAGGATTGTGGTATGCTGATGCGAGTAAATTCTTCAGTGAGAGATCAGAGTTTGATCTTCATATCCATATGGTAAGCACTATTCCTGGTGCAGAAGATGTGTATGCAGGCACCGAGGGTTCTTACGAACACAAGGATGAGCTCTGGTTATGGATTCCTTCGACGGATCTGGCGACAGAGCATTTAAAAAGCTTTTTAAGTTCTTTTAAGCAACAGCCTGCTATTGCAAATAATGATATTGAAGTTGAGTTCTTGGGGGATAATGCAGCAATGTTGGATCAAATCTTTAATGAAAGTTTTTTCCCTGTACCAAGAAGAGAAACTGCAAAATATGAAGGAATTAGACTACCTATTGCTATTCTTAGATATAATGCGGGAACACTTAACTCGCGTAAGGCGATGATATCGCCTTACTTGCCGAAAATACTATAAATCTTATTCGTCATCCATCGGAATAGATACCTTTTTATCATCTTCGATGATTTCAAGGTTTACTCTTAGTCCGTTTCTGCTAGCGACGGACATGAGTAGAGTACGGATGGCGTTTATGGTTTTACCTTTTTTGCCGATGATTTTACCTATGTCTGATTTTTCAACAGCAAGTTCGATGATCAGTGTATGAGTTCCGCCGACCTCATTAATTCGTACTTTGTCGGGATAATCTACAAGGTTTTTTACGATGTATTCAACAAATTCTTTCATTTTTCGATCCTTATTTGAATTCAGATACGTAGCTACATTCGCAACGGATTTGAGAACATTCCTATTTTTAGGATAGCGAATGCAAGAAAATATATCTAGGGGCAAGTTGGAAATATATTTTTTTAAATATGTTAAGTTATTGTCGATCAATGGATTAAGAATTATTCCTAAGTAGCGAGCGCAGCGTAAATTTATTTTTAATACATCCAAAATAAAAGATTACAGCTGCTATTAACATTGATAAAGACCCCGCCCATATAGGGCTTAGATGACTAGTCCCGACGATCACGCCAGATACTAATGGGCTAAATGAAAAGGCGCTAGAATTGATAGATGCGAGAATGCCAAGGCTTTCTCCCTGTGTGTTGTTTTGTACAGACATAGAAACCATTGCTGATGCGGTAGGAAATATAAAGCTGAGCATGGATTGTTGTAGCGGAATATAATACCACAAGCTTTTGAGATTGGAATCAAATAGGATCAATCCAATTGTTATAGAAAGGCCTATGAGGCCTAAAAAATATATTCCTTGTGGTCGTAGAATAGAGGAAATTTTTCTTACAATTAGACCGCAGCTCGCAGCATAAAAACAAGCAGCGTAAGCGTAGAAGGTCCCGATTTGCATAGTATTTAAATTATGTTCTTTGATCCAGTACACGGGAATAAATTCCCAAAAAAACGACCACCCAAAGCAAAAAATAAAAGCGCATAGAAAAACAAATCTTAGTGTGGGATTTGTAAAAGCTTTTATGAAGTTTTGTGCGCCTTTGAAAGGGGTGAGATCCGATCTATTCAAGTTGTGATTGGTCTCTTTATAAAAAAAATGAACCAAAATCAGGCTAATGATGGTGACAAGTCCTGCAAAAATAAATGGCGCTGAAAATCCTCCAAGACTTTCGTTATAGCTAAGTCTTCCCCCTATATAAGGTCCGAGTGTAAATCCAAGTCCAGCAGCCATGTTAATGAAACCAAAGTGTTTAACTTTTTGATTTTCCCCGCTGAGATCGGCAACAGATGCACTGATGATGGCAACATTGCCGGCTCCAATTCCTATTGTGATTCTACCAAGAATGAGAAGATAAATATTCTGAGATTTTGCTGCATAGAAAGAAAAAACATATCCAATTATCGTTAGAACTAACGTAATAAGCAGCATATGTTTTCTTCCCTTTTTATCGGAAAGTGCTCCGGCTATTGGGGAGAAAAAAAATTGAGCTATTGGCATAGCCGAAAGAAGAGCGCCTAGCCAAAGACCTTTTTCTAAATCGGAAGGTTCATGAGAAAATAATAAATTGCCGTGCTCGAAGACCATAGCAGAAAACATAGGATAGACAAGGCCAAAGCCTACCCAGTCAATAAGTGTAATTAAGAAGAGAATACAGAAAGAAATTTTCGTTTGATTGGTAGACATGCAGTGTTGCCGGTATTTCTGTAAGCTTGCAAAATATGTTTATAATGTAATAGCTCATCATAATCTGCATTGGTAAAGAAATCAACAAGATCTGCAAAGGGTTTGTTAAATTTTTTTTTAACCCAGATCTTTCCAAATCAATAGCATATCTTTTGGTAGAGGTGCTGTTAGAATAAGTGGCTGCTTTGTAATTGGGTGATTCAACTTCACTCTAGCAGCATGTAAGAGTTGTCTTGATGCATGATACTTAGTGCCTGCAGTTGCACTTCCGTAGACCTGATCACCAAGAACAGGAGTTCTGAGGTGTTTGAGGTGGACTCTAATTTGGTGTGTTCTGCCGGTTATTAGACCGATTTCTAAAAAAGAAACAGTGGTATTTTTTCGAAGAACCTTGATATCGCTAATAGCTTCTTTTCCAGTTGGATCAACACACATTTCTTGTCTACGAATAAAGTGCCTTTTAATAGGAGCATTGACTCTTCCCTCAGGAGGGGTTCCAATAGCAACGGTAACGTATGTTTTTTGAATTTGCCTTGAGCTAAACAGTTCCACTAATGCCCTGTGTGCTTCAGAGGTTTTAGCGGCGATAAGAACGCCAGAAGTGTCTTTATCAAGCCTATGCACAATTCCAGGTCTTAGAGCGTCATTTTGTCCCGATTGCAAGGATTTGCAATGGAACAACAATGCATTTACAAATGTAGATTTTGGGTGACCTGGTGCAGGATGAACAACCATTCCAGCAGGTTTATTTACAGCGATTATATGATCATCTTCATATAAAATATCTAAAGGAATATTTTCTGCTTCTAAAGATATTTCTGGTGGGAGTTCGAAGCATATTTCGATTTCATCCCCGACATCAGGTTTTTCTCTTTTTTTGCTTTGGTCGCCGTTTACCAAAACAAAGCCTTTTTCGATAAGAGATTGAAAGTAAGTTCTTGAAAATGTAGGGAATCTTTGGCTTAAAAGCTTGTCTAGGCGTTGTCCTATCTCTTCTTCTTGAACTATAATAGCTTCTGTTTGTGTCATATAAAGCAAAAAGGTGGGTTTGAAAGTCTAACATTATACCCATATTTGCTTTAATCAGACATAAGAAACTGCCTCAATCGTAAGGATCGTCGCCTTGCGCAACTTTTTTGAGTCTTTTTTGAGATTGGCGCCATTTTTCATCAGATCTTTTGAATTCATAGACCATCATATTCAAAAAATTATTTATAAACTGAGTCATTTGTTCCTTAGTGGCTCCACCTGGAAACATTTGAGCCCAGGCACTGTAAGATCTGTCCTCGCTCGCTTTTTTATAAGCCGGGCTGGCTTGACCAGATGATAAGGCCGCATAATTTGCGTCTTTTTTATCTTGTTGAATTTCCTGATGTGTTTGAATTTTTGAGTTTGATAAAGGATTACTATTTGGAAAATCAGATCCCGAGCTACTAGACATTTTGAGATTGCTCCTAAGCAGTTAATTTTATCTTATTTATAATTTTTGTTACATTTATTGGCTATACAATATGGGTTTGAAAAATGTTTTATTAGCTGCTGGAAAGGAATAAATGAAATACTTTTTGTGGAAAATTAGAAATGTTATTTTTTGAAATTATTGTGCCTTAATAAAAAGAGAAACCACGTAATTCTACGTGGTTTCTCTGAGGTATTTATCCCGACATTAGTTGGATTGGTGACATTGCTTGGTCTGCTGCGGAATCGTCAGGTGTAGCGCCCATGTCTAGAGTTGTTACCTCACTAGCTTGGTGCGTTTCTTCGGTGTGTTTTTTGTTTTCACTCATCGATTTGCTTACGCCTTGCTCAAGTTGCTTATTAAGATCTTCGGTGGTGCTAGAATCAGTTGGTTCCCATGATAAAAATGCTTGTGCTTGTGGTGAAATTGCTGTTGAAGATTGAACTTCTGACATTTCTTGCTCCTATTATTTAGCCGATACACTTATTATAATAAAATTTGAATTGTTTGTCAAATTTATTTTATATGTATTTAAGACCTTAAGGATCTATTCATGAACAGTTTGAGAGTTTTACCTTGTAAGAAAAAAAACAATTATTA
>VGMB01000012.1 GCA_016866585.1 Chlamydiota bacterium | reverse complement strand
TGATACCTATCCCGTAAAAAGGACCTTCCCACCATTTGTAGCTTGGAACTAAAAATGACATGTGATGTACAAGATGAGGGGCATTTTGACAGAGTAGTCCACGTTCTTTAAGGGCTTCTATGACAAGGGAAATGTTCCCTTGTTGCAAGTAGCGCAGTCCGCCATGAATAAGTTTGGTGCTTCTGCTAGATGTGGCTTTAGCAAAGTCAGACATCTCAACTAGGAGTGTTTTAAACCCCCTTGAAGCACTGTCCACAGCTGCTCCTAGACCCGTTGCTCCGCCACCTATGATTATCACATCCCATTCATCGGGATATTCTTTGATTTTTTGTATGTTTTTTTCTCTATTCATTATTTGAGCTCTTCCCACATTTGAGATACTTCTACAGCCTTGAGCCATTTTTTATATCTTCTGTTTGAATCTTCAGCTGATGCCACAGGAATAAATTCCTTACCCACTGCCCAGTAATTTGTGATTTCTTCTACGTTTTTCCAAAGACCCACTGAAAGGCCTGCTAGATAAGCGGCTCCTAGGGCTGTAAGCTCGGTGATCTTAGGTCTTATGACGGGAGCTTGTAGAAGGTCTGCCTGGAACTGCATGAGCATATTATTTACAACAGCTCCACCATCTACTCTCAGTTGCCTTACCTTAATTCCCGAGTCAGACTCCATCGAATGGATAAGGTCGGTCACTTGATAAGCTATGCTTTCTAGAGCAGCTCTTGCTATGTGTCCTGAAACTGTCCCTCGTGTGAGTCCAAAGATAGCACCTCTGGCATAGGGGTTCCAGTAGGGGGCTCCAAGGCCTGTGAAAGAAGGTACAAAATACACCCCGTTGGTATCGGGAACGCTTGAAGCAAGCCTTTCTATATCTGAAGAGCGTTTTATGATGCCAAAATTATCTCTAAGCCACTGCACAACTGCCCCTGCGATGAAAACACTGCCTTCAAGAGCAAATGTAGTTTCTCCGTTAAGCTTATAGGCAACAGTTGTTAACAAGTTGTTTTTGGACTCCACAGGCTTTTTTCCTGTATTCATAAGCATGAAACATCCGGTACCGTATGTGTTTTTGATCATGCCTTCTTGTAGACATGTTTGGCCGAAGAGCGCTGCCTGTTGATCACCCGCGATACCCGCGATAGGTAGAGATCGAGGTAATATGCTTGATGAACACTCACCATAGATAGAACTTGAGTCGCAAATTTCAGGCAAAATCTCCCTAGGTATTTCCAAGATTTTTAAGAGCTCATCATCCCATTGACCTGTGTGTAAGTTGTATAGCAAGGTTCTTGATGCATTGGTTGCATCGGTAATATGAAGCCGTCCTTCAGTAAGTTTCCAAACAAGCCAGGAATCTACAGTACCAAAGGCTATATTACCTTTTCTTGCCTCTTCCATGGCTCCAGGTACGTTTTCTAATATCCATTTGATTTTTGTTCCGGAAAAATAAGGATCCAGCAGTAGACCTGTTTTCTTTTTGAATAGAGGCTCAAGCCCTTTTCTTTTAAGCTTTTCGCAGATTTCTGTAGTCCTGCGATCTTGCCAAACGATAGCATTGAAGATAGGTTGGGACGTTTTTTTGTTCCATAATATCGTCGTTTCTCTTTGGTTGGTAATTCCAATTGCTCCCACATCTTTTATCGATACACCACTGCGCGCTAGCACTTCAGTGGCAACTCCAATCTGAGAAGACCATATTTCGGAGGGGTCGTGTTCTACCCATCCTGGATTAGGGAAGATTTGCGTGAATTCTTTCTGGGCTTTTCCACAAACATTTCCAGTGTGGTCTATGAGCAGTGCTCGAGAACTTGTTGTGCCTTGATCTAGTGAAAGTATGTATTTCATATTATCTCTCCATATCAAAAGTAATTTTTATTTTTTTGCAGTTGCTGTCAATACATAAATAAATTTAGGATCACTAATTTTAGTAAAAGCATGATGGAGGTCGGATCATGAGCATATTTGTAGGGGAATTCATAGGAACTATGCTTTTGATTTTGCTCGGTAATGGTGTTGTTGCAAATACTTTGCTGGCAGATTCAAAAGCACAAAATGGGGGATGGATTGTTATCTCCAGCGCATGGGGTTTTGCTGTTATGGTTCCCGTGTTTGTTGTAGGGTGGATAAGCGGTGCTCATCTAAATCCTGCTGTAACAATAAGCCTTTGCTTCATTGGTAAGTCGAATTGGTTTCTGCTGCCAAATTACTTTTTGGGTCAGATGCTTGGTGCTATGGCTGGAGCTACTTTAGTTTGGTTGTTTTTTAAACCACACTGGAGAAGGACACAGGATACGGGGAAAAAACTGAGTTGCTTTTGTACTCAGCCTGCCATCAGAAATAGTTTTTGGAACTTTATTGCTGAAATGATCGCAACTTTTGTGTTGCTTTTGGGTATTCTTGGCATATTGGATCATCATAATGAAATAGGTGCAGGTGTTGGTCCTATCGCTATCGGCTTCTTAGTATTTTCTTTGCTTCTTAGTTTAGGTGGAGCTACTGGTGTTGCGATCAATCCGGCGAGGGATTTGGGGCCGAGGATCATGCACGCCATATTACCTATACAGGGCAAAGGTGATTCAGACTGGGGCTATAGCTGGATACCGGTTCTTGCTCCAATCATCGGCGGAACGTTAGGAGCCGTTTGTTATAAATACCTTCTTTCAGGAATGCATCCTTTGAAGGCATTTATTGAGTGATAGTAAGTTGGGTGCTGTTCGTTTTTTTTGCAAAATACTTTTCGACTAAAATTGATAGAACTAACCAAATAAAAACCGAAACGAACACCCAGCCCATAAAATAGAAACAGTCATCAAGGGCAAGCGCGCTAGATTGTAGTTGAAGCTGTTGGTCTAGCTCACCTTGTGCTTGTAGTCCTTTTAATCCAATTAATTTTGCTTTCATGAAAAAAAAATCTGTTTGCTCTGAGAAAACAGTTAACTGTGAACCGAGTCTATCATGATAGAATACTGATCTTCTCCAAAACATCTGTAGATATACAGAAGCACCAAGACAGCCTCCTAAGTTTCTTGCAATCTGTAAAATCAAAACATTGTTGTAACCCTCTTCAACTGCTGAATTCTCTGACATTAATCTTCCTATAGCAGACGGAATCAGAGCGAGCGCAAATCCCGTGGTGATTCTTGCAAGGGCTATTCTTCGAAAGTCAATATCCTCGGAGAATGTTGTGGTAAAGAAAGCCGATGCAGTGAAAAGTAAAACGGCTACAAGAATAGTTTTTTTTGGATTTAATTTAATAAACTGGTTTTTGAAGATAAAAATTAGTATCGCTGGAAATACCATGTGAAGTGTCAGAAGGCCTATCCAGTCCGGTGTGTAGGTCACATCGATATTTAGCCAGTTTGCAAGCAATAAAACTGTTCCTATGTAGTTACAGAATATAATACCAAAGCATAGCGTAGAAAGAGCGAAGTTGTAGCTTTTAAAAAGTTTAAGATTGATGATAGGATTTTCTTGCCTGATGTTCCATAGACAGAACATTACTAAGGTTAGCCCACCAAAGATTAGTAAAAACATCACAAGATTAGATCTATCCCAATCTAAAAATTGTCCAACAGTTATTCCCGATAGTATGCAAACACAAGATATAAAATACAGAACAAAACCAAATCCGTTGAAGCTACATTTTGGTATGGGTATTTCTTCTTGAATTAGTTCGTAAAGAAAAATAAACAAGGTAAGTGTAAGAAAGCAGGGTATCGTAAATACATATTCCCAGTGGTAGTTGTAAGATAACCAACCACCGACAGCAGATCCTAAAGGTGGCGTCATTATCGTTATCAAAACAACAAAAATTGAGTTGCGGATTTTTTTGTCTGGCTCTTGATAAAAGTTTATACAACATATTGATAACGGGAATAATGGGCCTGCGGAGGCTCCTTGAATGAAACGTAAAATTAGCGCTTGATACTCATTGGTGCAAAATATGCTTAAAAGATTAGATAAGAAAAAAGAGGCAAGACAAAAAAGTATGGATTTTTTAATTCCCATAGATCTAATCATGTAGGTTGTAAACGGTAATATCGAAAGAGATCCTATAGCAAAAAAAGATATGGTATACGTAGCGAGATTTGTAGATCCTCCAAGCTCACTTATTACATATAATTCTGTAATGTTCGTACTGGTGAAGCAGAACGTCGAGATAAACAGTGTGCATAGTAGTAAAAATATGACGCTACTGGAAGACTTTAATTTCATGGGCGTCTATGGATGGAGGGGTTAGGGGTGTTTTATAAAATTGCATGAGCATGGGGTCTATGTTGTCTAGCACGATTTTTTCTATTAGTTTCTCATCTCCTGTTTCTTCTTTTTTAAATATAGGAGTTATGTATAAAGGGGAGCCTTTGCCATTGTCTGGAACAAGATGTCCCGAGGCGTCCCTTGTATGAGTTCTTGCTTCAGTAGATAGGCCTATCCTTAATGGGTGCTTTTTGATTTGGTCGGGATCGATTGCGACCCTAACAGGAAGGCGCTGTACGATCTTTATCCAGTTGCCAGATAGGTTTTGTGGGGGTAGTAGCGAAAAGGCATTGCCAGCACCACCTGGCAATCCTACGATCTTACCATCATAGACAACGTCATCACCATAAAGGTCTACTGTTAGCTTGACCTTTTGTCCTATTCTCATTCTTTTCATTTGGGTTTCTTTGTAGTTAGCATTAACCCAGATCTGGTCTAGAGGGATGATGCTCATTAGAGGGGTTCCCGCCTCGACATACATGCCCACCTGGATTGTTCTTTGCGCGCAAAGACCATCTACTGGTGAATAGATCTTACAACGATAAAGTCTAACCCACGCGTCACGCACGGCATCTGCTGCGCTTTTAACTGTTGGATGATCTGCAATTGAAGTGTTTTGTACGCTAGCAAGAGCCTTATCATAGAGGATTTCGGTCATCTGTAAGGAAAAGAAGCTAGCTCTCAATGCGGCGATTGCATGTTCAAAGTCTTCCGTTGATACGCCACCTGCATCGATAACGTTTTCGCGATGCTCATAGTCTTGAGCTGTCTTGATATATTCAGCCTTCTTGACCTCAATATCAGATCGATACGCAAAGACTTCGTGCATCATCTGGCATACATTCCTTACAGCGTTTGCAAGGTTTTCATTAGCCCTGTTAAGGCCTATTTTAGCATCTGTTTCATCGAGTTCAACTAGAAGTTGCCCTTGGGTTACCAGGAATGTGTCATCAGTATGGATAGATGTTAGGAATCCAGGATGTAGTGGGGTGATATATACTTGGTTACCTTGCACATAGGCGTCATTGGTATATTCGATATAGCGCCAGTATAAAAGCCAAAAGAAAAAGAAACAAATGCCACATACTCCACAGATGATAGTGTAGATAAAAATGAGTTTATTGCTTTTTTTAGGTAAATCACTTTCCATCGTTTTTTACCTCATCGTTTTTGATTGGTAAATAACTCGAAATATATCCACCACCTAAAGATTTAATGAGCTTTATGGATGATAGGTATTGATTGTAGATCAGGGTTATCTCTTCAAGTTCTTTTTGAAGTAGGGATATTTGGCTAGCAAGTACGTTGAAGAGATTATCAAGTCCTTCCTCAAATCTTAGCTCAACAAGGTCATAAAGATGTTTTGCTTCTGAAACAATTTTATTTTGGATGTTTTTTTTCTCCCATATAGACTGTGTCAGTACGATAAGGTCAGCAACTTCCTGAGTGCTTTTTAAGATAAGCTCATTGTAATCAAATACAGCCTGGTCAAAGGCTGCTTTTTTCGATCTGACATTTGCACGTATTGCGCCTGCTGTGAAGATGGGAAGGTGTATGGCGGGCTCAAGAGCGCCAGTCTTACTTGACCTGTGTAGTAGTTTCGCGAACATAGTGCTTTCAAGGCCTGCAAAACCCATCAGATTGACGCTAGGATAAAAGTCAGCTTTGGCAATAGCTACATCCTTGCTAAGGGCCTCTACTTTCCATATTTGAGCCATGAGATCAGGGCGTCTTGCCAAAAGATCTATAGATAGTGTTTGAGGGAGCGTGAGTTTTTCCGGTATTGCTGAGATCTCATCACCAATATTAAGTTCGGTATCAGGACCTTGACCCACTAAGATGTTTAAAAGATGTTTATCAAATTTTATTTCGTCATCGATATCGATTAAGATCTTTTGTGATTCCTGCAGATCCTCGTGTCCAGTTAAAGGAGTTAAAAGGGAATACAGAGCCTGGTTTTTCATGAAAGTTTGTAACTTATAGATGGCTGCAGTAGCGTCGACAAGTTGTTGCTGTAGATTTCTTTTTTTGATGTTGGTCTTAAGTGCAAAAAAAGCCTGAGCAACAGCCGTTGTAGTAATAAGCTCTACTTGCGCTGCTTCGGCTTCTTGTGATTTTTCTCTTCCTAGTGCAGCCCTAAATCCATTAAGATTTTTCGACCAGAAGTCAAATTCATAGTTAAAAGAGACTGATAGATCAATCAGGTTAGCTCCAAGGGGAACTGTTGGATTTAGCGCTCGATATAGACCGTTTTTACTTAGATATTGCCATGTTTCTTCATAATTAAAAAATACTAGAGGAAAAAGTTTAGATCTCACTACCTTGGCGTCTTGCTTGGCCTCCTCGACACGTCTGAAGATGCTTTGTATCGATGGATTATTTGTAAGTGCTGTCTGGATTAAGTGATCAAGTTTTTCGTCTTTGTACACTTTCCACCACTCTTTTTCGGGCCATTGACCTTGTGTAAAATAGCCGCTTGTTAAACCATCCTCTACTGTTTTATCAACACTAGGAAGCTCCAGCACATTCTGTGTAAGCTCTTGTTTAGACATAGATAAACACGAGCTTAGTAGCAAAAGGGCAATTGATGCATAACAAGCTTTTGATGAGGTCATATATAGTAATCGCTTTTTTGTTTCTTATTAATATATTAAAATTAATTAATCAACTTAGAATATAAAGCGATTAGAAGATAAAGGGCTAAATTACTTAATTTAGCCCTTTTAAAGAAATATTATTTTTCGTTGATGCCGAGAAGTTCAACTTCGAAAAGGAGTGTGCTATTTGGGCCGATCTCAGGTCCAAATCCATGCTCACCGTAGGCAAGATATGATGGAACAAAAAGTTCCCACTTATCGCCCACTTTCATCAGTTGTAGCGCTTCTGACCAACCTGCTATGAGCTTATTGACCGGAAATACTGCAGGTTCTCCTCTGTCATGTGAGCTGTCAAACACTTTTCCATCAAGGAATTTGCCGGTGTAGTGTATTTTTACATTGTCAAAGATTGTAGGTGTGCTTCCTGTTCCGGACTTGATAATTCTGTATTGAAGTCCGCTTGGGAGAGCTTTTACACCATCTTTAGATTTATTGCTGAGCATGAAAGCGTCGCCTTGCTTTTTGTTTTCTTGAGCAAGTTGAGCGATGAACTGTTTTTGCTGGTTTTCTACTTGGCCTCTTAGTGCAATTAAGATCGAGCGGATCTCATCTTGCGATAGCTTAGGAGATTGGCTAGAAAGTCCATCTTGAAAGCCTTCGAATAGAAGTTGTAAATCCATATCAGCAAATTGCTGTTTAAGATTTTTTCCTGTTTCTAACCCTATGCAGTAGCTAACTTTTTCTTTTGTAGATTTCATGTAAGACTCCTTTTCACATTAAAGGTAAACGTATATATAGCATCCCATCTTTAGCCTACAAGAAGTTTGTGATGTAGATGTAAAAATAATAGTTTTTTGTTATCAAAGTTCTTCCTTGTTATCCGATTACATGGTAAAATCTACCCGAATTTTATCACTTAGGATCTTATTTATGTCATGGCTTGCCCCTACCGATAGCACTGTTCTTGATGCTCTTATCGCTCTTGCTCCAGATAGTTCAAAAAATACTTTGAAGTCATGGGTTAAGCAAGGAAGGATCGAAATACAAGGACGCATGGTCAAAGACCCCAGTGCCAAAGTTAAAAAGGGTGATAAAATTTTCCTTGGATCTAAAAAACAATTTATCAACTATAGCATAGAAATCCTTTACGAAGATAAACATCTTGTTGTCGTGCATAAACCGGAAGGAATCTTAAGTGTTGGTACCGATTATTCTCCTTATAAAAACGTTCACGGTTTTTTGAAAAGACGTGCTAAGGGTAGAAATGTTTATCCTGTGCACAGGCTAGATAGGGAGACCTCCGGCGTGATGATGTTTGCGTATACGGAATCAGCCAAAGACAACCTCAAAAAGCAGTTCGAAATACACTCCATCCAAAGGGAGTATATAGCGATCGTGGAGGGTGACGTAGTTGAAGATAAAGGGACATACAAAAGCTTCCTTGTTGAGGATGACACATACTTTGTCAAAAGCACCAGAACAGGCGGAAAAGAAGCGATAACCCATTTTTTCGTTGAACAAAGAAATAAGCATAACACAATGCTCAGACTCAAGCTCGAAACCGGAAAGAAAAACCAGATCAGAGTGCATTGCTCTGAGGCAGGACATCCGGTTGTAGGCGATGAAAAGTATGGTTCTGTTTGTTTAAAAGCGCCAAGAGTATACTTGCACGCTGCAGTTCTTGGATTTGTTCATCCTGAAACACAAAAAGAAGTCGTTTTTGATAGAAAGCCCTCTCCAGAGTTCCTCTCTGGAATGAAGCAAAGAAAATTTGTAGATCACTTTGCTCAACTAGATAATTAGTTGCAATCATTTAGCTTTTTTTTAACAATACGTTTTTAAAAGCAGGTGTTATATGGAAGGCTCAATTTTTGTGATATTTGGCGCAAACGGGGGAATAGGATCAACTCTTGCGCGTCTGTTGCATTCTCAAGGACGTACAGTATATCTTTTGGGAAGGAATGAAAAAGCCCTCTCTGATCTTTCATTAGAGCTATCACAGCCTTATCTTATCGTTGACGCACTTGACGAAAAAGCTGTTGAATCCACTTTAGTCACTATAAAAAACAAACATGGTTCTATAGATGGAGTCGCGTCATGTATAGGTTCTGTTTGTCTAAAACCTCTTCACTCAGTTTCTTTAGAAGAGTTTGATCAGGTTTTTAGAGTCAACACGCTAACAGCATTTAGCATAATTAAAGCATCTTGCTCAGTAATGGCGGATCAAAAAAAAGGCTCGGTGGTTTTATGCTCTTCAACAGCATCGCTTATTGGTCTTGCAAATCATGAGGCTATAGCTGCTGCTAAGGGGGCAATTAATGCTATGGTTAGATCGGCGGCAGCTTCGTATGCTCATAAGGGTATTAGGGTCAATGCAGTGGCACCAGGTCTTGTTAAAACACCACTTACACAAAATATAGTAGCCAATGAAATGGCATTAAAGGCCTCAACTGCTTTCCATCCTCTAGGCAGAATTGGTGATCCTTTGGATGTAGCGCAAGCAATCTCTTGGTTATTTGACCCGCAAAATTCATGGATCACAGGGCATGTGTTGCCTATAGATGGTGGTTTGTCTTCGATAAAAACTAAAATCTAAATTTTTTAGAACTATTCTACCTGTAGAAATCAACTTTATCTGTATTTCAAGGAATTGGATTTTGATTTCTACATAGGGAGTGTTTTGAGTATCCATAAAAAGCATCAAACAAGCGCAGCGCTAGCCGAAAATTATTTTTTAAGTCGATTGGGTTGTGCTTGTATTTGTTTTTTAATCAAATTTTTAACTTTAAATGGTTTAATTTAAGGGTTTTTGTGTTTTTATTGCCTTAGTTGTGAATTTAAAATCAGATGTTTTTGATGAGAAATTAACTTTATTTTTATATTTAATTTAAATTGTTTGTTTAATATTAATGCGTACGAAAAGATAAACATCATCCCCATAAGCAGCTTAAAAGGAGATAAGGGGATGAATTCCATTCAAAATATACACGCACTTACTGCAAGTTATCAAATTCTTAAAAATCAGCCGGAGATGGAACAGCAAGCTCTACAAGCATTGCCACTTGAACTTCAAGAGAAGGTGTTGGGTGTAGCAAGTTCAGCTGTGGTGAAGAAAATGATCCTCAGTGGGCACAAAACCATATAGGAGATGTCGATAAGGTTGATCTATTATTTCAAGCAATTATCGGGTCTTTGGAGTCTAGAGATAAAGGACGGGGTCAATGTCAAGTGAGAAGGGGTATCGAATCTATACTAACCCATGATGTTGCAACTTTAATATGTGAATATTTTGATGTTAAAGATGGCATCAATTTATCAGTTGCTTCGAAAAACATACAGTCAGCAATGTCTATGAATTACTATCACTCTAAGGTAGCAGTATTTGTAGATTGGAAACAATCAGTTCCAGATGATCTATCAAAGGATCCTAGGTTGGTAATAAAGGTTCCTGATAAGAATCTTTCTTTTACTGCTATGAAAAAATTTGTAGATGATCAGCTCGATGAAATATTAGTGCTTGTCGTAGAAAAAGGTAGACCAGAGGATGTTGCAAGTTTTGTTGGCTCAGTATTTAATAAGAGCTGTAAGGTTCAAGAAAAATTGAAGAAGCTAGCTCTTGAATTTATCGAAAAAAAAGATGTTAAGGCAGTAAGGATTTTAGCAAACTGCTTAGATGGTTATTTTCTTGAATCTCGACTTTTAAGCATGCTAGGCGTTTATGGGAAATGGGATCAAATAGAAGTTGTCGCTAAATCGATAAGTCATATTCGTCTTTCATTATTAGATTGTATTATTAAAAGAGCAATATATTGTGGCAGTATTGGGCTGATTAGAGATTTGTTTAAAGAATTCAAAGATATTATGCCTGCAGATCGCAGCTCAGCTGGGAATTTTTTAAATGCTAAGTTGAGAGAAAGTGAGATGCTAGCACGTCTAATTATTCAGGGAGATTTTCAGCAAGTAGAAACAAGCCTAAGAGGCGGTAGCGTGCTTTTAAGTTATCATATGAATAATGATGTAATAGAATCTTTATCTCAAAGTAATAACTATGAACTTGTAGAGCTTATAATCACCAACTCAAATACAGAGCAGGATTATAGAGGGGTTGTTGTGTATAAACTTGCTAGCGGTGAAAATTATGCTATGATTCAATTTTTGCTGTCTCATAATAAAACGATATCAGCAAGAGATATAGACATAGCTCTGTCTGTTGCTGCAGATCAAAATAAACTAGAGATGGTAAGGTTTTTACTTAACTTTGGAGAGCTATCTGTAGAAGTTAGGTCGTCTCTGATAGAAATTGCTGCTCGAGTGGATAATACTCAGATGGTCTCTCTCTTAGTTGGCGAAGGAAAAGAGATATCTCAGAAAAGTAGAGGTCAAGCGATAAGTTATGCATCCTGGCAAGGGAATTTCGAAATTCTTAATCTCATGCTCGATGGAGCTTATGAGTTGCCGCAGGAACAAGTTATTGATCTTGCCGTGGATGCCATTCGTATTGGAAATATAGAAATTATCCTCAGGTTGTTCAATTCTGGATATGATATACCTCAGTCAGTAAGGGGATGGGTTCTAGTAGAAGCTGCTTCGAGGAGAAATTTCAATATGGTAGAGGCATTAATAGGTAAATATAATCAAAATCAAATAGATAAGGACGATAGGCACAGCGCTATGTTGTATGCGATAAGATTTAACGATCCCGCTATCTTTGCGATTATTTTTGATCGAGGTGGTGCATTATCACAAGAAGATTGTGAGGAATTGCTTTCACAGGCTGAAGGTTGTGATTGTCATGAGATTGTTGCCTTTCTAAAGAAGGCTAGTTAGTGTGTTTTTACTGATTTATTGCTGTTCTATACAGTGAAATCTAAATAAAAATAAAAAAGATAAAAATCATCCCCATAAAAAACCCAAAAGGAGATAAGGGGATGAATTCCATTCAAAATATACACGCACTTACTGCAAGTTATCAAATTCTTAAAAATCAGCCAGAGATGGAACAGCAAGCTTTATACGCTTTGCCGCTTGAGCTTCAAGAGAGGGTTATTAAAATTGTAGGTTCAGCATTGAGCATCACATTGCAGGGGGCTTTAGCTCAAGTTGCCATGGAATCAGTCCAAGAATTGCCGGTTGAATCTCTGAGTCGTATATATTCAGTCTTTACTAACATGTGTGGTGAGGGAGATGATCCTGATTGGGCACAGGTTCATATAGGTGATATTGATAAGGTAGACTCATTCTTTGAAGTAATGAAAAGTGTCTTGCCTGAGTTTAAGCAGTTTAACCAGTATTTAGATTTGGCTATAAATCCCAGTCGATTCAGTGTCATAGAGTCGCTTGTCACAGGATGTGCTGGAACGACAATTTCTAATTATTTGGGTGCTGAAGGTATTTTAAATCTTTCTGCATGCTCGAAAATGTTACATACAATCATGCCTGATGTCTACTATGAGTCTAAGGCTGCATCGTTTAGCAGTTGGAAACAATCTATATCTCTTGATCTAGCAAATGATCCAAAAATCGTTTTACTAAAGCCTGAAGAGGGGCTTTCAGTTGCTGCCATAAAAAAACATGTAGATGCTCAGATAGATGCAATTTATAACATAGTACTTGAGAAAGGAACTGTAGATGACTTGCTTGGGTTTTTGTCTCATGGACTTGACTGTCAAGCAAACAGCAATAAAAAGGAAGAACTAGCTAAGCAGTTTATCGAAAATAAAGATGTAAGCAGATTAAGAGCGTTAGAGCCATTTTTACCCATGCATTTTCTTGATTCAACAATTTTAAGAATGATTGCGCTTAACCGTTGGGATCATATTGAAGTTATTACTAAATCGATAAGAGGTCTTTCTCTTTCTAGCGCAAATTATATTATAAGGACTGCAATATTGAATGATCGGGTAGAATATGTAAGAGATCTTTTTAAAGAATTTAAAGATACTATGCCATCTGAACTCAATCAGGCAAAAGAGTTTTTACATGAAAAACTTATTGAAAGCAGCAGTATCATGTATTTAATTCAAAGTGGAGATTTTACGGAGGCTAAAAGAAGGCTTGAAAGTGGTCATATTTTGTTAGGTATAATAATCATGATGTTTTGGAGCTTATAATAGCTAGCTCTAACAGGGAAAAAGAGTATAGAGGTTATGCTGCATACACTCTGGCAGAGCATGAAAGGCTTGATATGATGCAGTCCTTATTACCCCAGGGTAAAAAGATCTTAGAAAAGGATTTCGATATAGCTTTGATCTCTGCTGCCGATAGAAACAATTTAGAGATGGTAAAGTTTTTGAATGATCGTAGTCCTAAGCTATCAATACAAACCAGATCGACTTTAGTAGAGATTGCTGCAAGGCATGGTAATCATCAGATGATTGATTTTTTACTAGAGGGAGGTAAACAAATAACAGACTATAGCAAAGAAAATGCCATTGGATATGCTATTTGCCACAAAAAAGTCGAATTATTCAAAATTCTAAGTGTTCATGGAATAGAGATACCGAATCAACAGATCCTTAGGTTATTGAGGAATGCTGTTCTAGCAAACGATGAGGATTGTGTTCGATATCTACTCGATTGCAAAATGCAAATACCATCAGATGAGATAAATAATTTAGTTATAGAAGCGGCCGATAATTATAATTTTCCAATCGTCCAGTTGTTACTTGCAAATATAGAAAAGATAAGTCAAGCAACATTAGAATTGGTCATGAAAAAATTCGTATATGTAAATAATATTGAAGCTGTTCGTTTTATTCTTGGTTCCTTAGAAATAAATAAAGAGCATATAGATCATGGTTTGTTTATAGCTTACGAAAATGATAGTCTAGAGATGATTCAGCTGCTACTAAAATATTGTTCGTCAGAAGCAGTAGCAGAATATTATAGATCTTTGTAATAA
>VGMB01000011.1 GCA_016866585.1 Chlamydiota bacterium | reverse complement strand
ACAGTGTAAATGATGTCAGGGTGGACGTAAGAGTGGGCTAGGATGATCGCGTTTTTCTCTTGCTTTAGCCGATTTATTTCTTGAATTTTTGGAAATAGTTTCCTGCATTCATCGATCGTATATCGAACGAAGGGATTGCTTTCATGGACGTCTTTTAGTATGTCATGCAGATCTTCTGGTGATCTGCAATCATATCTGTTGTTTGCGAATAAATTTTGCATCAAGGTAGTTTTGTAGGATAAGTGTTGCTGCTAATGTGTCAATAGACTGCGCTCTTTGTTTACGAGTTCTATCATCATCTTTCATAAGACGTTCTGCCTGGGCTGATGTGAGTCTTTCATCCCATAGCACCACGGGAAGTTGAAACTCCTGCTCCAAAAGCTGTGCAAATTTTCTAGCTTCTATTGCCATGTCTCCTTCCTTTCCATTAAGAAGAAGAGGAAGTCCAACAACTAAAAGCTCATACGGACCTTGTGGGTCCGTTTTTGCTTTGATTTTTTTTACAGCTTCGACGAGTTTCTTTTCAACAGGCATGACAAAAGCTGGCGAGACGATGATCTGTGATGCATCGGTCATTGCTACTCCAATTCTTGCCCTGCCATAATCAAATCCTAATATCCTTGCCAAAATATCCCTACTGCTGTTGTTGTTGTTGTTTTAACGCAGCAGCAATAAAGTCTCTAAAGAGTGGATGAGGTTCTGTTGGCTTGGACTTGAACTCAGGATGGAATTGAACACCTACCATCCATGGGTGGTTTTCCACTTCAACAATTTCACAGAGGTTAGCCCCTTCCATATGTCCCGCAATGTTAAGACCATTTTCTTCACAACGCTCTTTATATAGATTGTTAAACTCAAATCTGTGTCTGTGTCTTTCTGAAATAACATCAGATCCGTATGCTAGGCGAGCCTTAGAGCCTTCTTTAAGACGGCATTTATAAGCCCCAAGACGCATAGTGCCCCCTAGATCTTGTACTCCTTTTTGCTCAGAGAGCAAGGAGATGATAGGGTTAGTTGTCTGAGGATCGATTTCGGTTGTATTAGCGTCTTTAAGTCCAAGGACATGTCTTGCGAACTCTACGCACATAACCTGCATACCAAGGCAGAGTCCAAGGTATGGTATGTTTTTCTCGCGGCAATATTTCGCTGTCATGATCTTGCCCATCCAGCCTCTTTCTCCAAAGCCACCAGGAACTAGATATCCATCACATCCTTTTAAAGATTCATCAATACAGCCGTGCTCTAATACCTTTTCAGCTTCAAATCTTCTTATCTCTATGTCTACATTGTTAGCAAGGGCTCCATGATGAAGAGACTCAAATACAGATTTATAAGCATCTTGGTGTTGAAGATATTTACCTACGATACCTATAACAACTTTCCCTTTCGGGTTGAGAAGGGTTGTTAGCATTTTTTTCCAGTCTGAAAGATCTATTGGCCCAATTGGCAGATCAAGAAGAGAGCAGATTTTTTCATCAAGGCCTTGCTTGTTGAGCATCAGGGGTACTTCATAAATGCTTTCTTTTACGTTAGGCTCATCTATAACAGCTTCTTTGGGGACGCTGCAAAATAGGCTTATCTTATCTTTAATGTCTTCATCTAAACTATCGTCACATCTGCATAGGATAATATCAGGTATGATACCGATGCCACGAAGGATTTGAACAGAATGTTGGGTTGGTTTTGTTTTGACTTCACCTGCAGCTGTCAAGAATGGAACGTATGTTAGGTGAAGGTTGATACAGTCTCTTGGTCTTTCATAACGAAATTGTCTGATCGCTTCAAAGAAGGGGAGGGATTCAATATCCCCAACTGTACCGCCTATTTCTACGATCACTACTTGTACACCAGAATCAGATTTTGATGCGTGAAGTATGCGCTGTTTTATTTCGTCAGTGATGTGAGGGATCACTTGTACTGTTTTACCAAGGTAGTCGCCACGTCTTTCTCTTTTAATAACAGTATCGTAAATCTGACCTGATGTCGCATTAGAAGCTCTTGAAAGAGGAGAATTGGTATACCGGAAATAGTGACCAAGATCTAGATCCGTTTCAGCACCGTCATCTGTTACATAAACTTCACCATGTTGAAAGGGGTTCATCGTTCCAGGGTCTACGTTTAAATAGGGGTCAAGTTTTAAAAGAGCTACCTTGATACCTCTTTTTTCTAAAAGCATAGCGATCGATGCAGAAGTAAGTCCTTTTCCTAAAGAGGAAACAACTCCTCCGCTCATGAAGATGTATTTTGTTTTCATAAGAATCACAGGTGTTTAACAATTAATTGGGCAATTTTAAGGGGCAGCTCCAAAAAGAGCAATCTTTAAAATTGTTAAAAATGGGCAGAGCTAGAAAAAAGATTGTTTTTAGAAAAAACATTCCTCTATTATTAAGATTGTATTAAAAGTTTTTTTATGCTGCATTTACCCATCTATGAGGAGGGGGTATGTTACAGACTTGTTTTATCTCAGATTCGCTTGCTCAGATAGAGATGCTTAAGGGAAGTAGACAAAAGATTCCTTTGAAAGAAGAAGTTTCTCTAGAAATTGAGAAGGTTTTGCATCGTCTTGTAAAAATTGATACTTGTAACAAAAAAACTTCATTAGAATTAAAGCAAAGAGTTATTGAATTAAGCTGTGGCGATGGTGACATATTAGAAAAACTTCAAGCTATATTTGTAAAAAAGCTCTTTAAAGAAAGTATTCAAAAGATAAAACCTTTAGGTGATGATCTGATAAGTTTGTGTGAACATACTCATGTTGAGTGTTTTTTATCTGAATCGGATTCTCTAGAAGGGTTAGGGGATATGCTTAATTGTGTATCTTCGCCATGCCGCTCTGAAATATTAAAAATAATATCTCGTGAAAGTATCGAACATAGCCAACAACTTATCTATTTATCCTCGGAGATGTTTTTGGGACTTTGCGATGATAAATCACGCATGAAGATTCTGAAGTATTTAGTTTCGCTACCGGTTGAAGATAGGGAATCGATTTGTAATGCTTCAATGTCTTTAATGAAAAAGTTATCAGATGTAGATGATAGAATATCATTATTAGAGAGATGCTCAAATATTAATATTGATAGACGATTCGATCTTTTAAGCTCTGTTTTTTATTTATCGGCATCGGTTAGTGGCATTCAAAATTTTCTTGACATACTTGATGTTCTTGAGTCGACTTCAGAAGAAAGTTTATCTTCTTTTATTTCCACAATAGCCCCTGTTGCTTTTTTAATTACAGATGGTCACAAAAGGGCAATCAGTATCAAGTATCTGCAAAAGATTTCCTCAAGCGTTCTATTTGGTAAAATTACTTCCATTCTATCTATGCTTTTAAGCGGCTCGTTTGATGATAGATTGAGTCTTGAAATAGTGAAAAAGATCGTCAAAATTGAATCGGAAATTTTTGCTGAAACTTTATTAGATCAGATCTATTTACATACTATGCATGCATGCTGGTCTGATCGGTCTTCTTTTGTTATGAAAGTGTTATTTCATGAAAATCCTGAAGAAATGATTGCATTCCTTGCATCAACATCAACTTTGATGACGATGGATACAGCTCGTAGCAAACATTTATATTTGAAGTTTTTTTATGGGCTGCTCTTGGAGAAAAAACTTTCCCCTCTAACATCATATTTTCCTTCATTTTTTACTTTAGATATTACAAAACAATCCAACATTTTACAGTCCTTTACTTATTTTGAAGATGGATATTTTGAAGATATAAGCAAATATGTTGAGCAGCAATCTAGATTACAACGTATTGATCTTGATGACACCTTATCGATCCTTTTGTCTATTATTGAGGTAGAATCATTTAGAGTGTCAATGTGTAGCTGTTTAATGCCTCATTTGTCTTTACAAATAAATAAGAGCGATCTTTACAACTTTCTCACGGGTGTGATGAGTGATAAAAAAATTTTGTTGGGTGTGAAAAGCTTCGATTCATTTATTACAAGGATAGAATCTAGATTTAGTTCCGATGAACAAAAGGAGAAGAGTTTAGATGAGGCTGCGCATTTTACGCTTATAAAAACAAAGTTTGCTGGCCAAGAATGGTCTGTTAATTTGGAAAGGATAAATGGGTTGCTACAAGCGGAATCATATTTCAAAAAAGTCCATAATTTGACGAGTTTCATTTTCAATGATTTTGTAGATCACCTTGAGAGAGTGGTAAATCAAATGACGAAGGAAGAAAGAGTTAGGGTAAGATCTTTGTATTTCAAAGATTGTGTCTATGATTTTCCAGTATTAATAGATAACCTAAAGTCTGCTTTTTTTCAGAAAGTATTGAACTCAGAACCCTTTGATATATACAGGGAACTCCTTGAAGGATTTATTAGTTTTATAAGAAGTAACTCTATACCGCATTTAGAAGACAAAAGTTTATCATGCAGAGATATAACTCTTTTACTTTTTTCAGAGTGTATGATGAGGCAAGATTTCTTTAAGAAATTAGAATTGTATAAAATTTATCAAAAACTGGACAGTCAATATAAAATAGCAAACTCAACTAAGAATAAGGGGGATTTTGAAAAAAAAATCATACTAGATTTCCTAATGCAATTTTTTTCACAAAGTTCTTGTAAAAAAGAGGATGGAGAGCATCAAATATCTGCTTTAAAATGTGATTCCGATCCTATTTTCCCACAAGATACAAGGTGTTTAATAATAAATGAAATCAAACAAATCTTAGATCCTACATTTATTGCGCAAGAGACAGTGAAAAGATACAATCAGCTTTTGGGTGAAGATAGGGTGCTTATGAATGCATTCATATCTTTATTATTTGACCAACAATCTATTGGTTCTTCTTTCTTGATTCAGCGACCTGCCACTAACTCACCACGTGAGATGCAATTGGATGAGGCTTTTGAGCTACTAATCCAAATGAAGATTTTGCAAGATCCTTCAAAAAACTAATAAGCCTACTGATTACAAAGACTATTTCCTTATGACAATCGGATCTTTTTTTATTAAAACAGTAAATTCTCTAAAGAGTATTGAAAATAGAACCAGTTACTCAAATCTTAAAACAGAAGATATAGACTATTTAAAAAGATACACAGACTTTTTAAGACAACATCCAGTAAGTTATTTTTTAGAAGAAGAAGTAAGAGGTATATCGAGAGAATTAGATATTTTGTATCCAACGATAGAAAAGTCGCAGCAGAAAAACATCATTAAGAACATTTCTAAAGTATTTCAAAGAGCCATAGTTATATCAGAACTTCACCGATACTATGAAATAAATAGGACTCACTCTGTATGTGATTATATACTTTTTTGTTTGCAGCATGCCATACCCCATTATGATCCGTTTACTAAGGAATTTATACAGGAGTACTTAAGCTATCAAGAAATTAGAGATGTAAGCATGGAGATGTATCCTCTTGTAGAGGGGTTAACAAACCCTAGTGAAAGAATGGCTATCATAAAACTGATATTGTCCTGTTCATCGGAGAGAAAAGAGGCTATCTGTTTTTTAAGCCAGAACCTTATCAAAGATATTTGGGAAGGTTCTAAGAGAATTAAAATTATCCAAGCTGTCATCGATATTCCTGACTCAATGAGAGAAGAAGTTGTTTACTATACAGAGTCAATGTGTGGAAGCGTAACCATATGTGCAGAAGAGAAAGTAAAGGTAATCCATCTTATACAGAATGTCCCTTCTTATTTAAGAGAAGAAGTGGTAACGGTAAGTCATGCACTAACACAAAAAACATGGAGTGGAAAAGGGAAGGCTAGTGTTCTAATTACTGTGAGAAAATTAATTGAACAGAGTAAAAAAGATGTAATAGCTCTTGCTACAGCTCTTTGTATGGATACTCTAACGAACTATGATGTAAACACAGTACTTGTTTGTATTGATAGTCTGCCAGAACATGAGCGGATTGAGATTTGTGATTGTGCTTATATGCTCTGTAGAAATTTGACAGATGGTGATGAAAGAAGAGAAGTTATTCTTGGTATTGCCTCACTAAAGCCAGCAGATAGAATAGGGGTCTCTAGCATATGTGTAAAAATATGCAATTTTTATAAAGAATTTTATAATCGCTCCGAGTTAATACGTATTGTTGGAAAGATTCCTGAAAAGCAAAGGGAGTCTTTAGTAAGGCAACTTTTTACCATCTGTTTTAATAAGATAAATTTTCAATCTGTATGTGTTGTTTTAAAAGAGCTTGCCGAATACCCTGTAAGTGAAAGGGACTTCGTATGCGACCTAATAAAATCTCTTCAGCATGATAGTTTAGATCTTTCTTATCTTGGTGTATATCTTATGGTGTTTAGATATTTTGATCCAAGAGATAGGGGTGAAGCGTTAGTTGCTTTAAAGAAGGTTTTACGATCTAAAGTGCATTTTAGCGGCCATCTTTCATTGGTGACTGAGATTTTAAACTTGAGTCCACGCCTTATTAGCCGTACCCACGAGCATATGAAATCACTAGTTACTTCAATAACTGATCTGCAGAAAGCCTCGAGATTTGCTAATGACTTATATCATCAGAGAGAAGATTTAAAAATATTTGAAGATAGTGAGCTAGGGCAGGTTCTTGTATCAACGATAATTACAACGTCGGATGAAGGGGCTATTAAAAATCCATATCGGATTTTTCAGAACTTGCTATGTTTTTCTTCTCAAAAAAATTTAAGAAGCCCACCAGTACAAATTTTAGGTAGAAACAGATCTAAATGGGATGTTGAGGGGATGCGTAAAAGAGGGGGATCGATCACACTTTCTTTAGATCAGGCTCACTTAACATTCGGCAGACTGTGGAGATCAAAAGATCTTGTAGAGTTAGTAAGTGAGATAGAAACACGATATAATTTTCTTTGTGGTACGTCTAAAAAAGAAATCATGGACTGTGTCGAGCAGGTATGCGGTTCACCTATTGATGAGCTGTGTAGTAACATAAAAGATCCCTTTTTTTTGAGGCTTCTTGATGAAGTAACAGGAAATGATCTTCCGCTTGTTAATGCATATTTTATGTCTATTTTGTCCTTTATTTTTGATCAGTCTAATGAAATAGATGCTGCACCTTTATCAGACAGAGAGCTAACGTTTTTAAAGATATCTGCTTCTATTAGAAATTGCTCTGTAGGTAAGTCGGAATCAATAGTCCTAGTATACAATCAACTAGAAGATAGATATAAGTTCATAACTTCTGAAGAAAAAGCGGAGCTCCCCTTAGTAGTTGTTTTAAAGCTTAAGATATGGAATCTAGTTCAAGACAGGATGAATATCCTTATGTCATCGCAAAGCGATATGATGAAGGAAATGACCGGGGAAACACAGCAAATTCAGCAACTTCCTCATCAGTCTTTATATGTTAAAAATATCTTGTCTTCTCATATCGGTTTTCATCACGATTTGAAATTTGATCCTCATACGTACATGTTATATGAAGGCCTTATAGAAAAAAATCTAGAAGAGCTTTTAGATATTTTCTATAAACATTTTTTAATTAAAGACCTTATTCTTGATTTGCAAAAGTTATCAAGGGTATCTATTGTTAGCACAAATCCTGAGACGCGAAAGATATTTAATGGGATATGCCAAATTTTAGATAAACAGGATCCAGAATCCAACCAAAAGTATTGGTTGTTTGATGAACGTTTGTTGATGCCTATATCGTTATCAACAATAGGTGCTTTAAAAATCCTTGAGGAGTGTTCTATTATTACCAGTTTGAATAATGAGTGAAGAGTAAGTATAATAGGCCTTTGCATGCAAACTTTTGAAAGGCTCACTCTATTACTATACTAGCTCTAGCCTAATGCTTGGATCCTTCAAGCATTTGGACTGTTTATTTTTAAAGAGATTTAATTTCTGATTCAATCTTCGACTTGTGAATAAGCAGTTAAACTCACTAAGTTATTCATACGAAATGCTTTCATGGGGATTTTTAATTAATATTTTAATAAATTAGTGATATTGATATAATATTAATAGCTGTGTTTATTACTTTTTTTTTATGTCGATTTCCTCTGTTTTTTCTTTAATTGAAAATGTTATTTCTAACCAAAATCCTGTTCCTGACGTTCTTAGGAGAATTGAGGATTTCTATCATTCTAGTTTTTCTATCAAAAGCCTTGAGTGTGATTGTGAGGAGATTTTTAAGGATCCCTCACAGATGTTTTCTGAGTCAGATCGTTTAGAAATTGTTAATCATATTCTTTTAAACTCAAATCAGAATGATGTTGGAAGATTATTAGAAATAGTAAGGTATAAATTTCCAGATTATGAGTTATCTCCTTTTCAACAAGTGCTATTGGATATTTTTAATGATACTGAGAACTGTAGTTTAAGTTATGCAGCGATTTGTGAAAAACTACACAATAGAGGGTGTTTTAGCCAAGAAAATTTAGATGTATGTATTGATAGAGCTTTTATTTTAAAAAATCATAATATCGTCATACCATCAAACGGTGAAGTAAACGTACATGATTATGTACTTAATTTTTTGTGGATAAATCTTGACTGCCAAGATCGAGAAAAAAATGTAGCACAAAGCGTATTTGGTTTAGGTATAAATAAGGAGCATGAAACAGAGTTTCTCGGTAAGGTTGAAGTTTGGGCAAACGATCATCCTGGCGCAAAGATTAATTTGTGGATAGATACCGCCCTTGTCACAGAAAATGCTGTGAAACAAACATTCCTTCGCCTTAGGGAAATGTCAAGCTCAAGTGGTGTAGATCTTTCATTATGTGATATTAGATCCTTAGGCAAAGTTCGTGAAAATATGAACAGGTATTTCCATCCTTCGATCCCAGTGTACTTTAGAGTCGACCTAGCCAAGGTTTTGATTGCAGATGAGCTCATGTTGCATCCAGATACTTTCAAATACGTTGTTGTATCTGACATTGATATCGGTTCCCAACCTACACAGATTCTTTTTGATACGAGAACCATTGGCTTTTTAAAAGAATATGGCTACGTTTTTAATGGCTGTGGTGTTAGCGATTTTGAAAACAGCTTTTTTATTTTTGAGACTGGAAGGGAAGATCTTCGTTTAGCTCATCAGCATTCTCTGATCGATATTTTAGAGATAAAAATGAGGCGTGTAGAAAGCCATTCACTTGAAGCTTATTTTCATAATGAATATATATTTGATTCACAGTTTGTCTATAATGGTTATAGGGAATTTAGAAGGCCTATAGAAGAATCTGCTTTAGGAATGAATAGATTTAGCACGCCAAGGAAATTGATAAAAACTCCTCTTAGTCAATTTGATTTTGGTGGCGTTTTTAGAGATAATAAAAGAGATCATAAAAATGAAATATTCCGTTTTTGGGGGTCTGATGTCCCTTACGTAAAAAGAGGTAGGGCCATGTGCGATACTAATTCCCCTTATCAGTATGTTAGACTTTCAAAATATGAGCGCTGGAAGCCCGAGCCCATATCGCTTGAAGGGGTCGATCTTTAGCTTTTTATATACGTAATTAGCTCATTCTCTTGATTTTCTGGTTCATCCGGCAAATGTGTGCCGTCTAATTGAATAACAAGGATATAAGGTAATAATTAATTAAAAGATAGTAATTAATTTGGTTGTTTATTTTTATTTTAACAATATTAAAAATTTTGATATAATATTATTAACGTGGTTTTTATAATATTTTTTTATGTCAATTTCTCCAGTTTCTTCTTTAAATGAAAGTGTTTCAATCAATCGAAATCCTGTTGCTGATGTTCTTAGGGGGATTGGGGGATTTTATCATTCTAGTTTATCTCATCATACTCTTGAATATGACTGTGATAGACTTTTTAAGGATCCCTCAGAGATGTTTTCTGAGACAGATCGTTTAGAAATCGTTAATCATATTCTTTTAAAATCAAATCAGAATAATGTCGGAAGATTATTAGAAATAGTAACATATAAATTCCCAGATTATCAGTTTTCCCCTTTTCAACAAGTGCTATTGGATATTTTTAATGATATGGAGACCTGCAGTCTAAATAATGAAGCGATTTGTGAAAAACTACATAACGGAGGGTGCTTTAGCCAAGAAAATTTGGATGTTTGCACTGATCGTGCATTTGTTTTAAAACATAATAATATTGTCGCACCATCAAACGGTGAAGTGAAGGTGCATGAATATGTTCTAAATTTTTTATGGATAAATCTTGACTGCCAAGATCGAGAAAAAAATGAAGCGCAGAATGTGTTTGGTTCAGGTGAAAATCAAGAAGCTGAAACGGAGTTTCTTGGTAAGCTCGAAGTTTGGGCAAAGGATCATCCTGGTGCTAAGATTAATTTGTGGATAGATACAGCCCTTGTCACAGAAAAAGCTGTGAGACAAACTTTCGGACGTCTTAGGGAGATGTCTAGTTCCTGCGGAGTAGATCTTTCTCTTTGTGACATTAGAGCTTTAAACAAAGTTCGTTCAACAATGAATAGGTATTTTCATCCTTCGATTCCAGTGTACTTCAGAGTCGATCTTGCCAAGGTTTTGATTGCAGATGAATTAATGGATGATGTTGATCGTTTTAAATATGTTGTTGTGTCAGATATTGATATAGGATCCCAGTCTACAGAGTGCCTTTTTGACAAGAGGACGGTTGGGTTTTTAGGCGAATGTGGTTATGTATTTAATCGTTGTGGGTTTAGTAATTTTGAAAATAGCTTTTTTATTTTTGCGACAGGAAGAAAGGACGTTCAAGAGTCACATCGAGAAGCTTTGATTGAAAGTATTGATGAAAAAATGAGCTTTGTACAAAGCTTTTCTTTAGATGCAAACTTGTATTCTGAGTATACGTTTGGCTCACAAACAGCTTTTAATGGCTATACAGCATTCAGAAAAATGACAGAAGGGTCAGGGTTTAAAATGAGCCAGGATGCTCCAAGAAAAGTTGTGAAAACACCCTCAAGTCAATTCAATTTTGGTGGTAGTTTTAGTAGTAACTCAAGTGATCATAGGAATGAAATATTCCGTTTTTGGGGGTCTAATGTCCCTTACGTCAAAAGAGGTAGGGCCATGTGCGATACCAATTCTCCTTATCTGTATGTTAGACTTTCAAAGTATGAGCACTGGAAGCCAGAGCTCATACCACTTGAAGAGATCGAAGCTTAGCCTTTTATTCTGCAGTTTTTAATTTTCTTTTTTCATGCCAATTATTTAATGATGTATGAAACTCCTCTATATATGTGTAAATCACTGGTGTTAAATACAGTGTTAAGATTTGAGATACAATAAGTCCTCCTATGATGACCATACCCAGAGGCCTTCTAGATAAGGCAGTCATCCCGCCAAGGCCCATGGCTATAGGCACCGCTCCCATGATAGCAGATAGCGTTGTCATAAGAATCGGACGGAATCTAATAACGCACGATTTGTATATTGAATCATAAATACTCATTTTCTCTAGTTCTCTTCTTTCATTGGCAAAATCCACCATTATGATGCCGTTTTTAAGAACGATACCTAAAAGGAGGATCAGTCCTATCACCGCGTACAGTGATAAGGTAAGCCCAAATATCATCAGCGTCAAAAGTCCTCCTAGGGCAGCAGGTGGCAAAGTTGACATCACAGTCAATGGAGGAAAGAAATTTTCATATAGAATGCCCAGAATTACATAAATAATGAACATCATTATAACAATTAGAAAAGGAAGGGTTGCAAACGATTGTTGAAAGACGTTCGCAGATCCTTGTACTGTTCCGGTTATATCAGGGGGAAGTGTATCCCTCGCCAGATTCTCAATTGATGTAATAGCTTGGCTCAGAGAGGTGTTATTCAAGTTAAAAGATATCGTAGCAGATGGTAGTCCGTTGAATCTATTTACAGTTAGAGGACCAAGACCCTGCGTTATTTTAACGATGGAAGACAGAGGTACTGAATTGTTAGTACCTGGAGGTGTTATCCAAATTTGAGAAAGCATAGAAGGATCCTCGTAAAATTTGGGCATAACCTCCATGATTACATAGTATTGGTTTAGAGGTGCGTTGATAGGGGACAAGTTTGTATTTGCATATGCCAGGCTTACAACATTTTCTATTTGTTGCGCGGTTATTCCAAGCATAGAGGCTTTGTCTCTAAGTATCTCTAAATTGACTTGAGGTTGGTGGACATCGAGGTCTGATGTGACTGAGCTTAGTCCAGGTGTTTGTTGCATTTTTTGCTGCATGATGGGCACGTACTTGAATAGAGAATCAGCGCTAAACGATTGTAGGGTATATTGATAATCGGCCCTACTGGCGGTAGTTCCTGCTTGAAGGTTTATTAAGGGCATAGGCTTCATGAATACCATTACACCAGGAATAGAGTTCATGCTTTTCATAAGATCGAGGGCGACATATCCAGCAAATGGGCGTTCACTGAACGGCTTTAGGCATATGTACATCACTCCTTGATTGTCCTGAGGTTGGCTACCTATAGTGACAATAGAATCAACATATGGATTTTGCACTGCAATTTTTGCGAGGGTATCCATATCCTTGGCTACTTGGTATGGTGATGTGCCATCTGTTGTTAGAGCAAATCCCTGTATAAGGCCTATGTCATCACCTGGCATAAAATCTTTAGGTAGTACTGCTACAAGATATACAGATAATCCAAGCGATATGCCACCGACGCAGAGCATAGTTTTTCTGTGGTTCAAAGCCCACGTCAACGAAGGTTTGTATAATTTAAGCAGAAACTCGTTAAGCCTTTCGGAAAGCTGTTCAATTTTATTCTTTTTTTGACCTTGTTTTCTAACAGGAATAAACTTGCTACAAAGAAGGGGAGTGAGACTTAGTGAAACAAACCCTGAAATAAGCACTGTTGAGGCTATAGTAATCGAAAATTCGTGAAATAGCCTCCCCACAATACCTTCCATAAAGATAAGAGGAATAAATACTGTGCAAAGAGACAAGGTCATGGATATGATTGTCGAGAAAATTTCTCTTGATCCAGTTATAGCAGCCTCGAAGGGTGTAAGCCCTTCTTCTATGTGCCTTACTATGTTTTCAAGGACGACGATTGCATCATCAACAAGAAATCCAATCGATAAAGAGATTGCTAGAAGTGATAGGATATCTATATTGAAGTTCATGAAGTGCATTACGGAAAATGTACCTAAGATAGATATAGGAATTGCAATCGCCGGTATGATCGTATCGATAATTTTTCCCAGATATAAAAATATAATAAGAACAACCAGAACAAGAGCTATAAGGATTGTATGCTCAACATCCTCGACAGATTCATTGATAAAAATTGATTCATCATAAATTTTCTTTAGCTCTACTGAAGAAGGAAGCTGGTTACGTAAAGAAGGTAGCGCTTCGTTGATGCTCTTGATTACATCTAAAGTATTTGCTGTGTCTTGTTTTAAAATACCAAGGCCGATGCAAAATTGATCGTCTGTTGCTGTGAACTGTTTTACTGGATTTTTATCATTTTGGAGACTGGTAAAAGCCTTCCCTATGTCTGATACCCTCACAATAGCCCCATCTTTAGTCTTTAAAACTACAGGATTATATTTGTCAGCATCGATGATTTGTCCATCCACATTTATTGTGTATTCTCGATTTTTACTATATAAGGTTCCTACTGGTAAGTACACATTCGACTGTTGTATAGCAGATCCAACTTCATCTAAGCCTAAGTTTTTTGTGGCAAGCTTTTGAGGATCTACTTGGACTCTTACAGCATAAGGCTGTCCATAGACCGATACTTGAGACACCCCTTCAATAATGCTTAGTCTCTCTCCAATTACAGAGTTAGCGTAGTCGTAAAGGTCGCTCAAAGGTATAGTTTTGGATTTTAATACGTAAAATAGGATCGCTGTTTGAGTGGGATTGACTTTTTTATAGTAGGGAGCATAAGGAAGGTCTTGAGGTAGCTGCGCGCTGGCTGCGTTGATAGCAGCTTGTACATCAGGTGCTGCTAGATCGATATTTTTATCCAGGTTGAA
>VGMB01000010.1 GCA_016866585.1 Chlamydiota bacterium | reverse complement strand
TCAAAGAAGAGATCTCTTTGTCAAAGAAGTTAGAGTAGATTGTGGACCAGTTTTAAAAAGAGCTAAGTCTAAAAATAAGGGTGGTAGAGTTCCTGTAATGAAAAGAACTAGTCACTTTACAGTAGTAGTATCAGCTGAAAAAAGTATAGATAGTTAAGGAGAAATAATGGGACAAAAAACTTCCCCAACAGGCTTTAGATTAGCGCTTAACAAAAAGTGGAAGTCTGTTTGGTATGCCAATAAACAAGAGTTCGGCTCATTAATTGGTGAAGATAAAATTATCCGTGATTACCTTTTGAAAAAACCATGCTGTCAAGGTACTTCTCAACTCTCTATTAAGAGAATGAGCGATAAAATTGAAGTAACAATTCATACAGCAAGACCTGGGCTTGTTATCGGTAAGAAAGGTTCGGAAATTGACGTGCTTAAGGCTGAACTTAAGAAACTAACAGGAAAAGATATCTGGATCGAAGTCGATGAAATTAAAAGACCAGATCTTGATGCTAAGTTAGTTGCTGAAGGGATCGCTAAGCAATTAGAAAGAAGAATTCCTTTTAGAAGAATTATGAAAAAATCAATGCAAGCATCTATGGATGCTGGCGCTGCAGGTATCAAAGTGCAAATATCTGGACGTATCGGCGGAGCTGAAATTGCAAGAACTGAGTGGTATAAAGAAGGAAGAATCCCTTTGCAAACACTTAGAGCGGACATAGATTATTCTATGGGAAGAGCGGAGACGACTTATGGCTCAATTGGAGTTAAAGTATGGATCAACCGCGGAGAAGAATCACAAAGCAGATCAGTAGGAGGCTAATATGGCCTTGATGCCAGTCAGAACGAAATATAGAAAAATGCAAAAAGGCCAAATGGCCGGTCTAAGCAAAGCAGCTAACTTTGTAGATTTTGGTGAGTATGCGATGCAAACTTTAGAAAGAGGAAGAATTACTCAACATCAAATCGAAGCTTGCCGTGTTGCTATTAATAGATACTTTAATAGACGTGGTAAAGTTTGGATAAGAATCTTCCCTGATAAATCTGTTTCTAAAAAACCAGCTGAAACAAGAATGGGTAAAGGTAAAGGCGCTCCTGATCATTGGGTAGCGGTAGTAAGACCTGGAAGAATACTTTTTGAGGTAGGTAACGTTCCTAAGGAACTTGCTCAAAATGCTTTAAGAAGAGCTGCAGCTAAATTACCTATAAAAACAAGATTTGTCGAAAGAGTAGAAAGGGTCTAAAGCAGGTTATAAAATGTACGAATTAAAAGATTTAAGAGATAAGTCTAGTCAAGAGTTGCAAGCTTTGAATTTAGACATTTCTAAGCAAATTTATCGCATGAGAAATGAGCTTAAAATTAATAGAAAGTTAGACAAGCCTCATCTTCTCAAACATTTAAAGAAAGATAGAGCTAGAGTGCTGACTATCTTAAGTGAAAAAACCGATGCGAACTCATAGAGGATGTAATGGAACAAGAAGTTAAAAAAAATGCTCGCAAGGTAAGAGAAGGCATCGTTGTTTCAAATAAGATGCAAAAAACAGTGACTGTAAAGGTCGAAAGAACACTAAGACACCCGCACTTTGGAAAAGTAATTACAAGAGCAAAAAAATACTATGCTCATGCTGAGAACAGCAAAGAAATTCCTGAAGGGCAAAAAGTTAGAATTGTAGAAACTCGCCCTCTCTCCAAACTAAAAAGATGGAGAGTTGTTGAGGTGTTGGCTTAATAAAATTTTAAATGTAGTAGAGAGTAGGTCATGATCCAACAAGAAAGTGATTTGGAAGTTGCAGATAATACCGGCGCCAAGCGAGTAAAATGTTTTAAAGTGCTCAAAGGGTCAAAAAGAAGATATGCCGGTGTGGGCGATGTGATCATTTGCTCAGTAAAAGAAGCTGATCCAAGAGGAAGCGTTAAAAAAGGTGACGTAGTAAGAGCTGTTATAGTTCGTACTAAGAGTTACGTGCGCAGAGTCGATGGATCTATGTTACGCTTTTATGACAATAGCTGTGTAATCATCGACGATAAAGATAATCCAAAGGGAACACGTATTTTTGGCCCAGTTGCGAGAGAAGTTCGTGACGGTGGTTTCGTAAAAATTAGTTCTCTGGCACCAGAAGTGATTTAGGAGCTAGAAAAATGAGTAAGTGGATAAGAAAAGGCGATAAAGTCGTCATTATTGCTGGTAATGAGCGCGGAAAAACTGGCGAAATCCTCTCTGTAAGAGGCGATAAAGTTATAGTTCAAGGCGTAAACATTAGAAAAAGACACATGAAAAGAAGAGCTAAAGTTGGCTCTGGTGAAATTATTGAAATGGAAAAACCAGTTCATATTTCAAATGTTTCTTTATGCAATGCTGATGGAAAGCCTGTAAAAGTAAAAGTAAGATTTACTTCAAAAGGTGAAAAAGAACTTTACTATGTTGATGGACAAAGTGAAGTTATACACAGAATTGTTAAAAAAACAGCTTAATCTTTTTTTTAAGAAGTTCAGGCAGTGTTGAAACCAAACTTGTTTGTAGATTCTGCAAAGTTTTAGTTCACAAAAACGTGAATCAATACTAGAATTTACAGCTTAGTTTTAATTCTCGTTAAAAGGAGGACTGTGGGACAAATAGATAGATTTGATTTGAATAAAACAATCATCGAATATGGCGCAACAGTTTTTTTGGAGACGGGTACAGGATTAGGTTCAAGTTTAGGTTTCGCACTTAATTTTGGATTCGAAAAGCTTTTTAGTATTGAACTTGTAGAGGCTCTTTATTTGAAAGCCAAAGAAAAAATTTAGTGAGCAAAGTAGATGCAAGTTGTTGTGTGATACCACTATTAATGCTCTTAGTAGTGTATTAAATGAAATTGCAGCAAGCAAAAAGATTGTGTACTGGTTAGATGCTCATTTCCCAGGAGCAGATTTTGGGTTAAGTAGTTATGACGGTACAGCAGATAGAAATTTGAGAATTCCTCTTGAAAGCGAATTGCGTAAGATTTGCCAACTTAGAGACGTAAAAAATGACATTTTCATCATAGATGACTTGAGAATATATGAAGATGGTCCCTTTCAAAATGGAAATTGGCCGGAAAGGCTTAAATTAGGTGGCAGTGGAATAGGTTTTGTTTACGAGTTATTAGACAAGACTCATCACATACAACGTGACTATCGGGATGAAGGTTATATAGTATGTCTGCCGAGAGAAAAAAGTTAACATGTATTAGAAAAACAAATAAGTAGAAGTAGGCCATGTCTAGAGTTCAAAACAAATACAAGAATGAAGTCAAAAGCAAGCTTCAAGAGAAGTTTAATTATAATAATCCAATGCTTATTCCGTCTTTAAAGAAGATCGTAATCAGCATGGGAATTGCGGAAGCTTCAAAAGATAAAAATGCTGTTCAAGATTGCTTAAAAGAAATGGCTCAGCTGTCTGGCCAAAAGCCTATCTTGACCACTGCTAAAAAGGCGATAGCTAACTTTAAACTGAGAGAAGGACAAGCAAACGGTGTAAAGGTTACACTCCGTAGAAAGCGTATGTTTGATTTCTTTGATAGATTTTGTAACGTTGTTTCTCCTCGTATACGCGACTTTAGAGGTTTCCCTTTAAAAGGTGACGGAAGAGGATGTTATTCTATAGGAATACAAGAGCAAATCATATTCCCAGAAATTAATTTGGACGCGGTCAAGAGAACACAAGGGATGAACATTACATTTGTTACCTCTGCGAAAACTGACCAAGAGTGTGTAGAGTTACTTACTCAACTTGGCTTCCCTTTTAAAACTGAATAAAAATTCGAGAGGAAAAAATGGCATCAAATGATCCTGTTGCAGATCTTCTAACAAGAATTAGAAATGCAATACAAGCTAAACACAGATACGTAGATCTGTACCATAGTAATTTAAAGCTTAACATTTTAAAAGTTCTTAAAGAAAAAGGTCTAATAGAAAACTATTTGATCAATGAAGAAAATAAAAAAGCTAGAGCCTTTTTAAAATATGCTGAAGGCAGAGAGTCTTTGATTTCGGGATTAAGAAGAATCTCTTCTCCTGGCCTAAGAAGGTATGTAGGATATCAATCCATTCCAAGGATTGATGGAGGTATGGGCCTTGTAATTCTTTCTACACCCAAAGGAATTATCGATGGTGAAACAGCAAGAAAATTAAAAGTGGGTGGAGAACTCCTTTGTTATATTTGGTAAGAGTAAAGAGGTAATAGATGTCTCGCTTAGGTAAAACCCCGATTGATGTTCCAAACGGAATTGAAATTAAGGTAGTAGGTCGAAAATTAAATGTTAAAGGTCCAAAAGGCGACTTGTCTCTGGAGCTTATTGATGGATTGTCTGTAAATGTTGAAAATGGAAAAGCCTTAGTCGAAATTGATGAAGCTAAAGAAGTTTCTGGTTCTTTTCATGGTCTTTATAGATCTCTTCTCAACAACATGATTGTTGGAACAAGTAAAGGTTTTGAAAAGAAATTAGTGTTGATTGGTGTTGGTTATAGAGCATCTGTACAAGGTAGCAAGCTTGATCTTCAGTTGGGCTTCTCTCACCCTGTTCAGCTCGATATTCCAAAATCGATCCAAGTCTCTGTAGAAAAAAGTACAACAATAACAATCACAGGCGCTGACAAGCATACTGTAGGACAATTTGCTGCGGCAATAAGAGCTAAGAAAGCTCCTGAACCTTACAAAGGTAAAGGTATTCGTTATGAAAATGAATATGTCCGTAAGAAAGCAGGTAAAGCAGCTAAAGGTAAAACAGGATAAAGTCTCCCATGGAAAGTAGATTAAAGAAAAGAAATCTTCAGAGAAGCCGTAGAGTTCTACGAGTTAGGAAGAAGGTAAGAGGCTCATCAGAAAAACCAAGAATGAGCGTTTACAAATCTAATAAAAATTTAAGTGTTCAGATCATTGACGATGAGAAATCAGTGACACTAGTTAGCGCAAGCACATTTCAAGACAAGTCTCTTCAAGGTTCTAATAAAGAAACTGCTAAGAAACTTGGTGCGATAGTAGCAGAATTGGCTAAAAAACAAAATATAACAACAGTTGTATTTGATCGTGGATATAATAAATTCCATGGAGTTTTAGCTGAATTAGCGAATGCAGCTCGTGAATCTGGATTACAATTTTAGTCGTGAAAGAGAGAAGAGGAATAATGAAGCAAAAAAAAGCTGTTAAACGTGCTGAAGATTTCGACACAGAGTTCGAAGAAAAAGTGCTATACATCAACAGATGCTCTAAGGTTGTAAAAGGCGGTAGAAAATTTAGTTTTTCCGCGTTGATTCTCGTTGGTGATGGTCATGGAAGAATTGGTTTTGGATTCGCAAAAGCAAATGAAGTTTCAGATGCTATAAGAAAAGGTACTGAAGCTGCAAGAAAAAATATAATGGCTTTCGAAATGGAAGGAACAACTATTCCCCATGAAATCACTGTAGAGTGGGATGGTGCTAAAGTTTTATTAAGACCAGCACCGGAAGGAACAGGCGTTATCGCTGGTTCTAAAGTTCGCTCAGTTCTTGAGTTGGGTGGAGTGAAAGATATTGTTGCTAAAAGCTTCGGATCTAACAATCCATTAAATCAAGTTAGAGCTACTCTTAGAGCTTTAGGTAGTTTAAAGAATAGAGAAGAGACATTAAAGAGAAGAGGTGTGTAATGTTGTCACTTTCGTCGCTAAAAAATACACACAGAACTGAACAGAAAGTTCAACGCGTAGGAAGAGGAAACGGTTCCAAGCGCGGAAAAACTTGCTGCAGAGGTAGTAAGGGTGATAAATCTCGTCGTGGTTACAAAAGACGTTATGGACACGAGGGTGGTCAATTGCCACTTTATAGAAGAATTCCTACTAGAGGATTCTCTAATGCGAAATTTAAAACAAAAATTTTCACAATGAATCTGTCTGACATAGACGTAATGTTTGAAGACGGTGAACATGTTAATATCGAAACTTTAATTGCAAGAGGGATAGCCACACAAGTTTATACTGGTGGACTTAAAGTTCTTTCAATGGGCGAGTTAACAAAAAAAGTTGAAATTGAAGCAGTTGCTATATCAGCACAAGCTCAAGAGAAGTTGAAAAAGAATAATATTTCTTTTAAAATTTTATCAGCCTAGTGAGTATTTTATAACCGAATGCGAAGTAACGGACGTTGAGTATGCTTGAAGGAATAAAAAGAGTTTTTTCGATTAAAGAGTTAAGAGATAAAATAATATTTACCCTGCTTATTCTAGCAGCATGCAGAATAGGAGCATTTATCCCTGTTCCAGGGATCAACGGTACCGTTACTATAGAGCTATTTAAGAGCGTAGCTGGTGGCGGCCAAAACTTATTTCAGTTAATGGATGTTTTTTCAGGTGGTGCATTTGCTCAAATGACGATATTTGCTTTAGGCGTCATGCCGTACATTTCTTCGTCTATTATAATGCAACTTCTAATGGCTTTAATACCGTCTCTACAAAGAGAAGTTAAAGAGAATAGCGATGCAGGAAAGAGAAAATTAAGTAAGTGGACCAGGACTTTTACTGTTCTTCTTGCTCTGTTTCAATCTTGTTTGTATGCAAAATATGCTTTGCAGTTGAACGCAGGATCGCCTGGAATCATTATTAACGAGTTCTTAGATAAGCAGATTTTTGGAATACCATTTATGTTTTTTATAGTCGTTATGTCGACTATGACTGCCGGTACTATGATTTTGATGTGGCTTGGAGAGCAGATATCATCTCGAGGAATTGGTAACGGTGTTAGCCTAATTATTACGTTAGGTATTATTTCTTCTTTACCAAGAACAGTGGGAAGTATTTTAAATCAACTTAACTTGGATTCTCAAGAAATAGGTCAAATTACATTTACAACCCTGATTGTTTTGTTGTCCCTTTTTGTTTTGATCATTTTGGGTACGATATTAATAGTACAAGGTCAAAGAAAGATCCCTCTCCAGTATGCAAGAAGAGCTACTTCATCTGATGTTGAATCAGGAAGTCAGAGTGCCTACATACCATTAAAAATAAACTATGCTGGTGTAGTTCCTGTTATATTCGCAAGTTCTTTGTTAATGTTCCCAGCAACTATAGTCCAATTTATGGGTTCTAGTTCTTGGGTTGCACAGATAGCTAAATGGCTTAGTCCGGGAAATGTTGTGTATACATTGTTATACGTTTTGTTGATACTTTTCTTTACGTTTTTTTGGACTTCGACACAGTTTAGACCGGATCAGATTGCTTCGGATATGAAGAAAAATGGCGCTTTTATTCCTGGAGTTAGACAGGGTAAGCCAACTCAGCAATATCTTGAATCCACAATGAGTAAAATCACCTTAGCAGGTGCGATATTTTTGTCTGTTTTAGCTATATCGCCTACGCTAATAAGTGGTTTACTTGGTGTTGATCAATCAGTTGCAAATTTTTTTGGTGGAACATCATTATTGATTTTAGTTGGAGTCGTTCTTGATACAACTAAGCAGATAGAATCGCATCTACTAATGAGAAGATACGACGGATTTATGAAGACTGGACGTCTAAGAGGACGTTAGTAAAAAAATTTCTACACGAGTAGATCGTAAAATTTTCAAAAACTTGTAAATTATCAACTCATCTGATAAATTTTACAGCAATTTAGAAATATAGAGTAAAAAAGGAAGATTACATGCCCAGAATTATTGGGATAGACATCCCAGATAATAAGCGTTTAGAGGTTAGTCTAACCTACATATATGGCGTTGGAAGAAAACTTTCCAATGATATAATCGAGAAGCTTGGGTTAGATAAAAATATGAAAGCTCATAATCTGACAGAAGATGATGTAGCTAAAATTAACTCAATACTTACCTCAGAGTACACAGTAGAAGGCGATTTAAGAAGACAGATTCAAAATAACATTAAAAGATTGATTAGCATTCACTCTTATAGAGGGTTAAGACATCGCTTGGGTCTGCCAGTACGTGGTCAAAGAACTAGAACAAATTCTAGAACACGTAAAGGTAAGAGAAAAACTGTCGCTAACAAGAAGAAATAATTAATAAGGAGTTAGTACCTTGGCTAAGCAGGAATCAAAAAATCAATCAGCCAAAAAAACTGGTGTAAAAGTAAGAAAAAAAATTACAAGAAATGTTCCAAGCGGAATAGTTTTTGTAAAAGCAACGTTTAATAATACGATCGTGTCTATAACAGACTTAACAGGAAATGTTGTATCTTGGGCTTCGGCTGGTAAGGTCAATTTTTCAGGATCAAGAAAATCATCTGCTTATGCTGCAACAGTAGCTGCGCAAGATGCTGCTAATGCTGCGATGGCACTTGGAATGAAAGAAGTGGAAGTTAATCTTTCCGGACCTGGCGCAGGACGTGAATCTGCTGTAAGGGGATTACAAAGTGCAGGACTAATGGTAAGTATCATTAGAGACACTACACCAGTACCTCACAATGGATGCCGCCCACGTAAGCGTCGTCGTGTGTAATTAACGAGCACGTTAGAGCGAAAGAAAGCAAAAGTTCCATAGGAGTAATGGTCATGGCAGTAATGTATGGCAAGTTTGAGTTGCCAAGTAAAATTAAAATCGATGATTCTTCAAGAAGAGAAAATTTTCTGAAGTTTGTCGCTGAGCCTTTTGAAAGAGGTTTTGGACACACGATAGGTAATGCCCTTAGAAGGATAATGTTAACTTCTCTAGAAGCACCTGCGATAGTTTCTGTGCGTATTGAAGGCGTTCCACATGAGTATATGGCTGTGGAAGGTGTTATAGAAGATATGACTCATATTATTTTAAATCTAAAGGGAGCTCTACTAAGAAAGCTACCGATGGATGATGAGTCTGCATCAAGAGAAATGAAAGTTGTTTCAAAAATTTTAGATGTAACACCTGATTTACTTGAAAAAGGTAACGGTCAACACATTGTTACACTAAAAGAACTGATGATTAATTCAGATTTTGACGTAGTTAATCCTGATATGAAAGTCTTTACTGTCACAAAACCAATGACAAAGCGTGTAGATTTAAAAGTTGCGATCGGAAGGGGGTATGTACCTTCTGAAAGACACCACACTGAAGGTAAAGTTGTCGATGAGATTTTCATTGACTCAGCTTTTTCTCCTGTGAGACTAGTTAACTACTACGTTGAAAACACACGTGTCGGTCAAGATACAGATTACGACAGACTGATTATTGAAGTGTTAACAGACGGACGTGTTAAACCTGAAGAAGCTTTGACATTTGCAACGCAGATTGGAGTTTTACACTTCCAAGTATTTGATCAAGTAAAATTACATTCTATAGCTTTTGATAAAGGTGAATCAGAAGTAAATACTGATCGTGATGCGATGATGGCTAAATTAGCGCTTAAGATTAATGAAATTGAACTCTCAGTGAGATCTACTAACTGTCTTGCTGGCGCCAATATTGAGACTATTGCAGAGCTAGTCGTAATGCCAGAAATCGAAATGTTGAAATTTAGAAACTTTGGTAAGAAGTCTCTTAATGAAATTAAAGCTAAACTTGATGAAATGGGATTATACTTAGGTATGGATCTTGGTAAGTTTGGCATTAATAGAGACAACGTTAAAGAAGTAATACAAGAATATTTAAACCAAAAAATAGGAACTGAAGCATGAGACATGCTAAGCATACTTTCAAAATAGGGAGAAATAGCTCTCATAGAAGATGTCTTATAGCTAATATGCTCAAGTCTCTAGTTGAGCATGAAAAAATTGAAACAACTGTGACAAAAGCAAAAGAGCTTAGAAGACATGCTGACCGCCTAGTAACTCTTGCGAAGAAAAACACTTTAGCAGGTAAGCGTCAAATTATATCTTCTTTAATGATAAGATTTAATCCGCTAACACCAAAAGAAGCAAGAGATGCTAAGAAGAATAACAGTACAGAAGCTTATAATGGCGATCGTATTGTTGTTGGAAAGTTAGATCAACTAGCTGAAAGATTCGCTAATAGAAACGGCGGATACACAAGGATTATTAAAAAGGCTCAAAGAGCTGGCGATAATGCACCTACATGTGTAATTGAGTATCTTTCTAACTAGTAAAATATACTTTATTATAAAAGCGCTCTTAATTTGAGCGTTTTTATAATAATTATCTCTTGTAATTTCTTCTTTACATTCCTTCAAACCTCGTTTATTATCAAAAAAAGTAAACATAATAATTACTCTCATTCACCGGGGAGGGAAGCGTGGCTTTAAGAATAGCAATAAATGGTTTTGGTAGAATCGGAAGACTCGTATATCGAGTGCTTTGTGAGCGAAATGCAGAAGTGGAAATCGTTGCAATTAACGATCTTGTTCCTGCAGATAACTTGGCATACCTACTTAAGCACGACTCTGTTCATAAAAAACCAGAATTTAAAATATCTTCCCATGGAGATTTCATACATGTAAATGGAATGAAAACTAAGGTTGTGGCAGAAAGAGATCCTGCAAAACTTCCTTGGAAAGAGTTAAATGTAGACTATGTTATTGAATCAACAGGTCTTTTTACTCAAAAAGAGGACGCTCATAAACATATAATTGCTGGGGCTAGGAGAGTAATAATTACGGCTCCAGGAAAAGGGGATTTGCCAACTTTAGTTATGGGGGTAAATCATACTAAATACGATCCGCTATTGCATTCTATTGTATCAAATGCATCATGTACTACTAATTGTTTGGCGCCTATGACAAAGGTCTTGCTAGATAATTTTGGAATTGAAGAGGGTTTGATGACTACTGTACATTCCCTCACTTCAACTCAACCGACTGTCGATGGTCCTTCTAAGAAAGACTGGAGAGGAGGAAGAGCTGCAAGTATAAATATTATTCCTTCGTCAACAGGGGCTGCTAAAGCTGTAGGACTATGCATACCAGAAGTTAATGGAAAATTAACAGGTATGGCATTTAGAGTCCCTACTGCAGATGTTTCTGCTGTTGACTTAACAGTAAGGTTAGAACGCGATACAAGTTATGAAGAGATTTGTGAAGCTATGAAAGCTGCTTCAACAGGAAGTATGAAGGGTTTTTTAGAGTACTGTGAGGAAGAGGTTGTGTCTTCTGATTTTATAGGAAGTACTGCATCATGCGTATTTGACAAAGGGGCAGGGATCGCTCTAAATAAAAGATTTTTTAAACTTGTTGCTTGGTATGACAACGAAATGGGATACTCAAATCGCGTAGTAGACTTGTTGTTTTATATTTCACAACAAGACAAAAAATAATATAATGATAGACCATGTGTTTGCTTAAACTGAATGAATCAATGGTAGAGTTAGGCAAATCAAGGTTATTGAAAACATTAAACAACGGAAATTTACGTGAATTTTACACGAGAACCAATAATTGAAACGATAATATCGCCGAAGGACGGGTATAAGCTTTGTGTTAGAAATAGCAGAGGAGCTTCTTCTGAGGAGCATTTTGTTGATGCTGTAGAGGTTATATCTTTTGGAAAAGCATTTTTTTTTAGAAGCCTTGAAAGACCTAAGGCGTTCCTAGTGCCAGTGACAGACTATGAAGTTTTAGAAGTTAAGGAAACAAGAGTAGCATTAAAGAATGTTTCACATGAGCGAAACATAAAGATTGGAGGGGGACGTGAAGCTCCAGTTAGAACGCCTAAAGAGCCTCCTGTTGAAAAAATAGAAGAAGCGGAAGTGGAAGACGAAGTTGAAAAAACCCCTCAAGAAGAGGCTCAGACAGAGGTTACAGCTGAATCTAGAAATGACAAGAAGCGTGATAGAAGAAGGCACAGAAGAAGAAGGCTTGCTGACGAAAGAAGAGAGTGGGCAGAAAGAGAAAAGCAAGAGCAGCAATCGACTGAGCAGCAACCCGTTGCTGAACCTAATGCAATAAGTGAGAATGTAGATAATCTTGAAGAGCAACTTTCAAAGAGCTCTGCTGCAATGTTTGGTACTTTGTTTCCACCACCTCCTACGCTTATATCGGAAACGATAGCAAGGTACAAAGAAAGAGAGGGTCTTGAAGGTGTCTTTTTCAATAGACACTCAACAAAAGAAGATGTTTCTAAAGCTGATAAGCAAGAAGAAGAACCAACCGAAGTTAAGGATAAAGAGGAAGGTTCTGTTTCGATACCAAATTTAGAAGAAAATCAAAAAGATTCTGAAAATAATCAATAAATTTGCTTGATTCAAATTCTCTAACACATTTAAACTCTCACTTCAAATTCACTACTTGTAGTGAGAGTAATTCGGATAAGCTCGGATGGTGGAATGGTAGACACTGAGGACTTAAAATCCTCTGCGTTAATAGCGCGTGCAGGTTCGACTCCTGTTCCGAGCATTTCGATTTAAAAGTCTTTATTCATAATTTCTTAAATTATATAGCCTAAACGTTACAACCTTTAATGGTTAGAATATGTCACGAAATTGGTTCTACAAAAAATGTATAACGAATATCAGGGATTACAGACGCGATGTGTTTTATGTCAAAGAATTTTGATATGATTTCATGCCACCAAGAGAGAGGTTTGATTGTGAGATGAAGAGGTTCTCCGATTATTTTGCCGAAACCCTCGTCTTCAAGAAAAACTTGTATAGCCCCACCTTTTACCATTCTTTTAGAAAGTTCAATTAAGCATGCCTCGATTTTTTCTGTAGGGATGTGTTCTAAAACATCAATACAATAAATCCAATCCGTTGGCAGGATATTATCAGATAGTTCCCATAAACAGGTGTTATAGAATTTTACTCTACTGGGCAATAGTATTGTAAGCGCATTAATTTCATCAGACAGGGCGTTATGAGCGATGTCAATAAGTTGTACGGAGAGTTGTTTTTCGAGAAAATTAAGAGTGGTAATACCTGTACCACAACCAAAGTCAGTAATACTATCGCCAGGTTGGATTTTTTCTTTAAAAAAGTTAAAAAAGCAATTAGCCGAGTTATAACCAGGAGAAACAAGCCTGTAGCTATTGATTTTCCAGATGCTAACGTACTTGATTCTTTCTTGTTCGGTTAGTAAATCAGTCATTTAATTTCCTCTTCTTGTGATGAGTATGCAAAAGAAGTGATGTGCTTGGTAAAAATACTATATATTGAATTAATGGTTATATTACTTTAGCTTTTCTTTCTTAGAAAACGTTTTTTTAGAATGTAATCGATTGAAAATTTTCCAGGTCCGAAAACTAAAATAAATAAGCTAGCGAGCAAAAATGTAAAAGGAGTTCTGGTTATAAAATTTATTGGATCTGCGAAAAATAACCTTATGGCATCTGCTTCTGCTGTAAAATATGCAACAATCATGATGGTGATCAAAGGGATTGTTGTAACTCTAGAAAGTAGTCCGATAAATAAAAAGGCCCCCCCAATAAGCTCTGTGATAGCGACAAGATAAGCGCTATATACAGGAAATGGGATGTCTAATGTGGTGAAAAAAACGATAACTTGATTTATATCTAAGAGCTTGCCTAGACCTGCAGAAAAAAAACAAAAGCCCCAAAATAGTCTAACAACTAATAAAAAGGGGGATTGTAGGTTGCTTGTGATGCGAATGAAAAATGTATAAAAATGTAATACGGAGTTCATATTTCCTCATTTATTTATATTTTTTTCATGACATTTTTCTTTTTAAAATAGAATCCTTTTTTTTCGTTTTTTTTTAATTCGATGTTTTAGTCTGTTAGATCGAGTGAATTTTTTTTAATTTAATTATTTAAAAGGTGAAAAAAAGTTCAGAATAGTGGATTTTTAATATAAAAAAATTAAAGAACTTTAACAGGGTAGGCAGTTTTGAAGAAAAACATAACGTATAGGAATTTAGAGGATACCTTTAGATTGTTTTTAGAAAAATCTAAAAAAGGATCAATTAGTTTGGAGAGGGTTTTAAAAATACTATCGGGCAAGGGTAAGGATTTTATTATCATGTTGCTAGCTATTCCTTTTTGTTTGCCCGTTCAAATACCTGGTCTTTCGATTCCATTTGGAATTGTGATAGCGTTGATGGGGCTTCGTGTACTAATAGGTGGTAATGTTATTCTGCCTAAAAAAATATCACAGAAACAGATCCCGGCAAAAACAATGAAACGAGTAGCTCAATCTGGAATATGGATAATAAAAAAATTTAAAAGATTTGTTCGTCCTCGAATGGAGCAGTTTTGCCACAGTCCTATTTTTAAAAGAATTAATGGGCTAGTGATCATTATATTAGGTTTGGTGTTGGCTCTGCCTCTTCCTATACCTTTTACAAATTTAATAGCTGCGTGGACTTTATTTCTATTAACTCTAGGCCTTTTAGAAGACGATGGACTTCTTGTAATTTTTAGTTATGCAGGTTTAGGGATTACATTTTTTGCTT
>VGMB01000009.1 GCA_016866585.1 Chlamydiota bacterium | reverse complement strand
ATGAAATGCTTGGCGGGACCGCCAATACCAAATGTAGATAAATCCTTAAGTTGTTTATTCGCTATGAACCGGGATTGATAGTTCATGTTCAAGCTCCCCCGCATCAGTAATTTTACTCTCAGTCTGGAAAATAGCATCAAGTACAGCATTTATAAAAGAAGAGCTTTCCGCTGTTGAGTACTTTCTCGCTAGCCTTATCGCTTCCGCAATTGAAACTTTTGGGGGTAAAGAAGGAACATAAAGCATCTCATAAACCGCAAGTCTCAAAATATTGAGCTCGATTTTAGGGATACGATGAAATTCATAAGACTTAGAATATGCCGCTATCTTGGCATCAACGTCTTGCATGTGAGATGCTATTACCTTTACATCCTGTAATATTTCTCTTGCTGCCTTACGAGTTATAAAAAACTCTTTCATCATAAACTCGTTCGACTCATCATCGTCAACTTCAATGAAGTCGTGACTAAAGAGGAGTTGAAAAAGTATTTCTCTACGTTTTTGTTGTGATAGTGCCATGTAAAACCTTAAACAAAGAAAATAGCATACCATACTCTTTGCTTTAGATGCACTAACAAACCTTTTTCACCCTTAAATTAAAAACTAAACTTGACTTCTTAACATCCAAGATTGTTTTTCATGCATGTTCATAGTTTTACCAAGAAAATCTTGAGTTGCAGCATCGTTCTCAGATTCAACGATTTGAGCAAGGTTACGAGCGCTTCTAATAACAATTTCATGAGCCTTTACCAACTCTTGAACCATTTCTCTTCCTGAGAGAACTTTAGATTCTTCCTTTACAGCAGTCTTTTCTTTAAAAACAGAAAATGAGGCCTCAACATAAAGACCCAGTGCCCGGATTCTTTCAGCAAGTTCATCTATATTTTCTGCAAGCTCTTCATATTGTTTTTCAAAAAGAAGATGGAGAGAGAAAAACTCAGGCCCCATAACATTCCAATGAAAATTTTGAGTTTTGAGATATGTTGCATAAGTATCTGCAAGTAAGGTCTGCAGGCCTTCTGCTATTCTACTTCTGCTTTGATCCGACAGTCCAATTTGAATTTCCATAAATAACCTCACAAGTTTTAGCCACACATAACATAAAATACGTATCATGAACACAAAAATTTATTGAAAAAACCAGACAATCTTGTTAGGTTCCTTTAATTGATGAAATATAAATAAGGACCCTCTCGTGCTTGGTATTTTTTTAGACACAGAAGCTAACGGACTGAACTACAAGAAACATAAACTTATTGAAATCGCCTTCAGAATCTTAGATATGGAAACAGGCGAAGAAAAAGATCGATATGAGTCTATCGTTTTTCAGACATTTGACGACTGGCAATTTAGTGATCTAGATAGCCTGCAGATCAATGGTTTTACTTGGGAAGAGGTCAGCTATGGGAAAAAAAGTGAGACAGCAGCGCAAGAGATACAGCAAATATTCTTGAGAAACAAAATTCAAAGAGGTCAAGCCGTTTTCATATGCCAAAACCCATCGTTCGACAGGGCATTTTTTGCTCAAATCGTAGATCCTGACGTGCAGGAAAAGCTTTTGTGGCCTTACCACTGGCTAGATCTAGCTTCCATGTTTTGGGCTGAAAGCATGCAAAAAGCAAAAATTGAAACCGGCCTACTACCATGGCAAACTGGTTTTTCTAAAGATAAAATTGCTGTTGCGTATGAGCTGCCTGGGGAAGAAAAACCCCATCGCGCAATGAATGGGGTCAATCATCTGATTGTATGCTATGAAGCCGTTGTCGGCTTCCCTAAGAAAGTCCTTAGTAACTTGTAGGACCTATCTTTACTTTACCTCTAAATATACGATACACCCAGAAGCCATAGGCCAGAACTAAAGGTAATCCTATAGTGACTATGATAAGAAGAACAGACAAAGTAAGTCTAGACGAGCAAGAGTTGAAAATCGTCAAGCTATACTTTGGATCTATCGAAGAAATCACAAGGTAAGGAAATGTACCTAGACCAAATAATAGGATCAAAGTACCAATCACCCCACATGATGAGATAAATGCCCAACCATCGTTTCCTCTGGAGAACTCTCTTGGAATATTAGCAAACGCAAACATACCTAAAATTGCCACTACAATAAGCCACGGCATCTGTCTGAATCTTTCAGCCATGAAAGGTAGATGGATCAAAGTAACAATAGTTAAAGTAAAATACATGATAGCGAAAAAGATCATGCACTTATTGGCCCATAACCTTAATTTATCATGAAGCTTTCCTTCCGTCTTCATAACAAGATATATGCTGCCATGCATCATGAGAAGCGCAACACTGCTAATACCAACTAAAATAGGATAGGGCCTAAAAAAGTGAAATAAGTTTGCACTAAACTCTTTATGCTCGTTTACAGGAAGCCCTACGACCAAGTTTCCAAGTACAAGACCTACACCAAATGCAATGATAAGACTTGCAAGAGAGAATACAAAATCCCATGTAAACCTCCACTTCATACTCGCTTCCTTACTGCGAAACTCAATAGCCACAGCCCTGAATATAAGTGCAAGCAAAAGAACCATAACTAGATCATAAAAACCGGAACAAAGAGCTGCATAAACAGGGGGAAAACCCGCAAGCAAAGCTCCGCCTATGATCACAAGCCACACTTCATTACCGTCCCACACAGGACCGATCGCATTTAAAAAGATCCTACGATCTTCATCTTTTTTTGTGAAAAAATGTAAAATACCAACGCCTAGATCAAAGCCATCAAGCAAGGTGTATGCTATGACACTCACACCCAAAACGCCATACCAAAGCAACGTTAATAAATAATCATCCATACTCTTTTAATCCTTTGCAGATTCTGCGAACGGGTTAGAATAAACAGTGGCCTGGTCAGACTCTATTTCATGAGTAGGACCATCTTTGATCTTGCGATCTAGTAAATATATAAAAAGAAAGAACAACAACACATAGATAATAACAAACATTAAGATAGAATACGCTACTTGACCAGGAACTAAATTTTTTGATACACCCTCAGTTGTTTTGAGAAGCTTCCAAACGATCCATGGTTGTCTTCCAGCTTCAGCCGTAACCCATCCTACCTGATTCGCTATCATAGGAAATGCTATAGAGACCATCAAAAAGCTTAAAGCCAATTTCGACTTTTCAAGTCTTTTTTTTAAGTATAAAAACAAACCGTAAGCTGTTGCCATTACCATAAGCCCCCACATGGCAATCATAGCGTGGTAAGATTGAAACACCAATTGTACATTGGGACGCTCATCGACCGGAATTGAATCAAGACCAGGGACTGGTTTTTCAAAATCATGATAGGTCAAAAAACTAAGAAGCCCTGGTATCTTTACACCGTGGACAGTCCCTTCTTTGCTATCTACCCAACCAAAAAGATAAAGAGGTGTATATGGCTCAGTCTTAAAAACACCTTCCATAGCTGCAAGCTTTGGTGGCTGATTCTCAGCGACCCCTTCTGCTGTACTATCTGCAGATATTAACTGTAAGACAAGAACTACGGCCGCGCTAACCAAACCAATTTTCATACAAATTCTAGCAAAGGCAAGGTACTTCTTTTTTAGCATATAGTAAGCACTAACACTTAAAACTAAAAAAATACCGCAGAGCCAGCAACCTAAAATAACATGAACTAATCTATCAACAGCTGAAGGGTTGAACACCATCTGCCAAAAATCAGTCACTACGGCCTTGGTTTCCACACCATCTGAAACAATTTTATAACCAGTGGGCGTCTGCATCCAAGAATTGGCGACAACGATCCAAATAGCACTAAAATGAGCACCTAAACATACTAACACAGTAGATAAATAGTGAACCTTTTTACTGACCCTCTCCCAACCAAACATCATAATGCCTAAAAAGCCTGCTTCTAGAAAAAAAGCAAAAACCCCTTCAGCACCTAAAGCACTACCAAATACATCCCCAGTAAACCGAGAGTACCTAGCCCAATTAGTACCAAATCCAAAAATCTGAACAAGACCAGTAGCAACACCAAGAGCAAAAGTTAATCCAAAAACTTTTGTCCAAAATTTTGCTATAATCTTGTATTGATTATTTCCTGTTTTTAAGTAAACTCCCTCGAAGATTGCAAGCATAAGCCCAAGGCCTATACTCAACGGAGGGTATATATAGTGAAACATGCTCGTTAGAGCAAACTGTATCCTAGACAGTAGAACAACATCCATATAGACGAGCCTTCATTTAAATTCCAAATAAGGCTCATGCTACATAAATGTTTTTTTTAATAGAAGAAAGAGAAGAAAAAACAATAAGTTTTCATTTCTCTTTCACGTTAATTTTTATACAAATAAATTTTTCCAATTCATAAGGGTTTAAAGAAATCCTATCCCAATTTTTAAAACAAGTATAAAACTCCTCTTCACTAATGTTAGATCGATATTTTTCAAAAACATCAGAAACAATTCGCACTTGTGTCACATCATTAGTAGCAAGTTGACTCACAGAACCCACACCTGTTTCGTCAAGATAATAATAAGGTCCGTCTGGAGAATCCTTTTTCAAATTAAAAAGCTGAATATTTTCATCGCTTACGTTTTCATCGCTTACGTAAATCTTTTCCAATTTCTTGTCAGCGAAGTATTGACTATCTGGAAGATAAAAATCAGTGTATTTTCCTGTTTCATTTACAACAGCAGACGAGACTAAATCATCAGCCACCTCACCTGCTTTTGAGTGTATTGCAGATATAGAAATATCCATCTCAGAAAACACTTTCTTCCTTATAGATTCGATCCGGGATTCCACAATTTCTGACAGTATTGCTTCGCTTGTATTCTTTACCGCAACCTTTTCCTGTAAATCTGTTGGAAGACCTGATGTTAATTCTTCTAATTTACCATGTAAAAATCGAGGTAATTTCTCCTTACAGACATCATGGATTCTAGCGCAAGCAAACACCTTCCATTTGTCTTTTTTAGGAATAGAAATTGCCTGATCATAATTTTCCATGATAAGCTGAGCGCCCTTAGTCGCATCTTTGCGGATCATTTGATATAATCCATGTCTGATTTTTGAAAGCCCTTGAGACAATTCTGTATTACAGTCTATCAAGTAGGTAAGCTTTGTCTCAGCACAACTTTCCTGACTTAGATGACCTTCAATAGGAATAGTGTTATCCGCATTCAATACTTCTTTGATCTTTGCTAAAGGAACTTTTTTAAATTCTTCTTCAAAATTTAAACTCTTAAACCCAAATAAATTTTTAACACCATCTTTTTGTAAAACACCATTTTGAATTTGGGAGGCATAGTGATTATACGTAGCTTGACGCGCAATTTTTTCAAATTTGTTCTTTGCTATATCTACACAACGATCTTTACTATACCGTGGCTTTTTGACATCAAATTCATTTGAAGCTCTATCATTAAAGGAGAAAAAATTTTCTGAATATTTCGTAAAAAGCTCATCGTCAGAAACTCTAAAAATAACCTGATACAGTTTCACAGCCATACCATATAAAGCATTTTTTACATCAGCTGTGTAAGATGTACTTTCGATATTTTTTCCAATCTTAGAATATAGCAGACTACGTTCGTCATGTACTTTTTTTAAACTACCCCCAAACATTTTTAATTCCTCTTAAACAATAAAAAGCCCTGATATTATTTTACATTTATTGCAATAAAAACGAAATACCATTAATTGTTTTAAAAAAAAACAAATTAAATCGTATAAAAAGAAATAAAAATATGTTTTTTTTGAGCAGAAAATAAAACAATCTTTGAAAAAAACTTTTTGACTTTTTTATTTATTTTCTCAGAATAGGCCTCAGCTAAAAATAAAAAAGACCACATGTGTGTACACAACTTTAAGCCTTTGATAAAAAAATGACCTTTATTCAGTCTATTACACCACTTATAGAAATTGTAGTAATTGCCGTTATGATCAATTACTTTCTAGCCTTTTTTTGGAATACAAGATCCATGGATCTTGTTCTTGGACTTATGGCATTTTTACTCATTTTTGGAGCAACATCCTGGCTAAACCTACCGATACTTCATACAATCATGCTGCTAGTATCGAATGCGGCTGTAATTGCTATTTTAATTATCTTCCAACCGGAGCTAAGGGTAGCCTTGTCTAAACTGAGTTTGAAAGGAAAAAGATTTAAAGAAGTCACTGAATTTGATAAATTCTTAGACCAACTATCTACTTCTGTATACAGGCTATCAGAAAAAAGAGTTGGTGCTTTAATAGTTCTAGAAAATGAAGATATCTTGGATGAGTATGCCAATAAAGCTGTAAGGCTTGATGCGGACTTTTCTTCAGAATTGTTAGAGTCTATATTTGCAACCTCCACACCTCTTCACGATGGAGCCGTCATAGTCAGGGACAAAAAAATTATAGCTGCTGCCGTGATATTACCTTTAGCTGAAGACAGCTCTCAACTGGCGCGCTCTATGGGAACTCGTCACAGGGCGGGACTTGGCATATCGCAAAGCACCGATGCACTTGTTATTGTGATATCTGAAGAAACAGGCAAAGTTTCAATCGCAAGAGAAGGGGTAATCACACGTGGAATCAAACTCGACAAATTCAGAGGTGTTGTCAGAAGCATATTCACACCAACTCCTTCTAAAGATTTTAAAAGCCATTTTAATCTAAAGGAATGGTTGAAGCAATGAAGACCCTTTTACACTCTTTATTTCTAAGTAACTGGCAAAGAAAGGCAATATCTCTTGCACTTGCTGTTGTGATATGGCTTGTTGTAAATCACTCTCTAACATCCACAAAAACTATTGCCAACGTTCCTGTTAGGATCATTAACGTACCCACAGGTAAAACAGTTGAAGGAATGCAACCTTCCGGCAGAATGAATAAAAGACTTACCCTGTCGATAGTTGGAAATACTTCTCTATTAGAAGAACTAAACTCCAATGATGTTGAAATAGTTATAGATGCATCGGCAAAGCCTGATGAATGGATAGCGACCATATCAAAAAAGAACCTATTATCTCTTAACCCAGAGATCGACATCACAAAAGGGATAAACAGAGTATATCATCCCAGTTTTATCGTGCGCCTCACTAAGCTAGTCACTGAAAAGATCCCTGTGGTAATAACCCATCCTATTGGAGAATCACCTAGGGGATATCAGCTCCTGGATATATGGCCATACAGGCTCTACATAACAGCAAGCGGACCTGAAGAAGTTATCAAAAGGCTTTCTCTAAAAGAACAGCGGCTTACTTTCAACCTAAACGACATATCAAAAGGACAACTAGATGCGATCGCAGCAACTCAAAATAGCGATCAAAATGAAATTGTTAGTTATTTCGTACCAGATCAATGGAAGCAGATCAACATTCCTCTTCTGTCAGATTCCCCTATAGAAATCGATGACCCTCAAGCTAAGTCTCTAAGAATAGATTTTATTCGATGTAACTTACTATCGCTGAACACACCCATCGTTGTTTCTACATTCTATCCCCCTGAAACGTTAAACTCACTTAATCCGAAGACTCTTGATATAGCTCCTAACGAACTTATTAAGAATGTAAATGGTGTTAACATTATGAACACCACTCTTTACGCTAAAGGAGTTGATAGACTTTTTACGGAGGTTGTCAAAGAGAACTTACAAATTGTAGTCATAGCATCACCTGACAGACAAAAAACAGAACTAAGCTGGTATGTCCAATTTGTGAATCCAAAAACGCTTGAAGATGCTTATGTTTACAGGCTAGTTTCTGATTCTTCTGATGAAGATCTTAGAATCATGAAGCCCTCTCTTCGTGAAGAATATTTAAGAAATCGCTTCAGAAGTTATATGAGCCGCTTCAAAATTTTCTCAACCAATGAAGAGAAATTATCCTTACAAGCTACTGTGAAAGACAACAAAATTTACATCACAAAAGATGAAAAATAAACAAGGTAACATGAAATCTGTAACTATACTTAAAAGCACGATTTCCCAACTTGGCGGTTTAGAAAAATACACCCTCAGGCTTGCTGATGCTTTCTGTAAAAGTGGCTGCGATGTGACCCTTCTGACCTCTGGTGATGTTCCTAAAGATAAAATATATCCTTCTATTAGAGTCCATTCTTATAGTTGTAAAAACAAATTGTCGCTGTTAAAAATCAAAGAATTTGAAACATTTTGTCATAATTTTATGCATCAAAAGCCCTCAGAAGTCATATTCGGGCTAGACAGAAACAAAATACAAACTCATATCAGAGCTGGCAACGGTGTACATGCTGCTTATTTAGAAAGAAGAAAATTGTCTGAAGGGCTGCTCAAATCATTAAGCTTTAAAATAAATCCCCTGCATAGGTCAATCCTTTCCATAGAAAAACAGTCATTTGAGAATCCAAACCTTAAGTTTTTGTTTACAAATTCTCACATGGTAAAAAATGAGATACTTTCGCACTACAATGTGGATCCAAAAAAAATTTGTGTCATTCATAATGGAGTCGAATGGTCTGAGATGCAAGATGCATTCCAGAGCACATTTGATGCCAAGTTTAATTTAGCAAAAGAACTCGGTCTTGATCCTCAGATTCATCAATTTCTCTTCATTGGTAATAATTACGGCAGAAAAGGACTAAAAGAACTTCTACTTGCTCTTTCTCTAATGAAGCACCAAGAATTTCACTTAAGCATCATAGGTTACGATAAAAATGCAGATTTATATAAGCAATTTGCCAATCAGCTTGGTTTACGAAAAAAAGTCACCTTCTTTGGCCAAAGAAAAGATATGATAAAATTTTATCAAGTTGCAGATACCCTTGTAGCCCCCTCTCACTACGATCCTTTTGCTAATGTCACAGTTGAAGCACTATCTATGGGACTTTTTATCGTCACATCAAAGTTCAATGGTGCAAGCGAGGTGTTGACCAAGGAAAGCGGAAAGATTATAGAAAAACTAACCGATCCAGAAAGCTTTCAATTACAACTACAACTAGCTATGGATCACCCTAAAACACCTATTGGTTCTCAAAAGATACGCAGCAGCGTCCAGCATCTAGACTTCCCCAATCAACTTACAAAAATGGTTGAGAAGACTCTAAAATAAAACGTATACACTTAAGATTAAAAAAACTTTTTAACGTGCTGTTTTTGAACTTTTTTGGTATAAGAAAGAACCCTTTTTTATACTTTTAGTGAATTACTTTGGATAAGATTAGTTATTTTTTGATAAGAGCCATCACATTTCCCTTCGGCTATATGCCATACCGCCTCATACATATGGCTGGTAACTTTTTTGGTCTGTGCGCCTATTACCTTCTTGAAAACTTCCGCAAGAGGGCGCTTAGCAACCTAGCCTTAGCCTCAGATCTACATCTAAGTAACGAGCAAATCGTAAAGACCGCTAAAGAGTCTTTTCAAAACCTTATGATTACATGCTTAGAATATCCTAAGTTTTACAGAGAAAAAAACATAAAAAATGCTGTGACATGTGTTAACCCTGGAAAAGCCTTAGACCTTTTAAATCAAAAAAAAGGGGTAATTTTCTTTTGTGGCCACCAGGCTAACTGGGAAATTTTATTCTTAGAAGGCACCTCTAGAATGCCTGGCGTTGCAATCGGTAAACCGACAAAAAACAAGTACCTTTACGACTGGGTTTTATCAATAAGACAAAAGTTTAACGGAATAATTGTACCACCAAAAAATGCCATCAAAGAGGGTCTAAGAGCTCTAAAGCAGCATAAGTTTTTAGGCATAGTCGGAGATCAAGGAATGCCCGACAGTGGTTTTTCAAGCCTATTTCTAGGAAGACTTGCTTACACATCACCCATGCCTGCTATCCTTTCATATAGGACTCAAAGCCCGATTATTGTAGCAACAACCCTTAGAAAAAATGGTAGATACGTAATAACTTACTCAGATCCAATATGGCCTAATACTGAACTACCCATGGAAGAAGAGATGCCTCGTCTCATGAAGGAATCTCTTTTGATTCTAGAGAAATCGATCAAAGAAAACCCCGGACAATGGCTTTGGCAGCATAATAGATGGAAACGCCAGCTCCCTGGAGGGGTTATAAAAAAGTACAGGCATGACAGCCTCTGTGTAGTTTTTCCTGAAAAACTGGAACAACTTCTACAGTTCAAAGAAATACCTGGTATTATTCGCAAATTTTATCCTTCTGAACATATCCTTTTTATGATCCCTAAACATCATAAAAACTTGATAAACCTCAGCACAGAGACATATCTAGAATATGACACATTCAAAGACTGTTTTGTTGATGATTATAAAATAAAACTACTCATCAACCTAACAGAAGACAAATACATCGAAAGTCATTTCAAAAAAAGAGCTGTACTGCAGGTCTTAAACTTAAGAAAGATAATTACTTCCACTAATCTCTCTCAAAACACAAACATAGATCAGCTACTAGAAAAGGTGTTACTTCATGCCAAATGATAGATTTTATGTTAATGAGGACCTTATTGATCAAAGTACTTTGTTTATTACGGACCAAGAACTTCATCACCTACAGTATGTAATGAGGATCAAAGAAGGAGAAGAGATCGAAGTTATCAACGGTAAAGGTAAGCTTGGTAAAGCCATTGTTAACAGGTTCCATAAACAAAAGGCTGAAATTACAATTAACAACGTTTTAATAGAGGAAAAACCACAATATCCACTTATATTAGCACAAGGATTGCCAAGGCTTGCTCGCCTTGAATATATAGTGGAAAAGGCTACAGAGCTAGGTGTTACAGAAATTTGGCTATTCCCTGCAGTTCATACAGAGAAAAAAGACCTCAGTCCATCCCAAATGCAGAGAATGCAGCAAATCTTAATATCATCGATTAAACAATGTGGCAGGCTCTATCTTCCAGAAATCAAGTTCATGCCCCCTTTAAATAAATGGGAAGTACTAGACCTCTGCTGTCTATTTGGAGATACCCAAGAGGAATCCCTTTCCATTCTATCGGTCCTTATTGAGAAAAAACAAAAAGACATACTATGGATGGTCGGCCCAGAAAGAGGTCTATGTCCATCAGAAACAGCTATCCTTAAATCTAAGCTTAAATTTATAGGCGTTACCCTAAACCATAATATCTTAAGGACAGATACGGCTGCTATTGCCGGCTTATCTGTAATATCAGCTCAGCTACTATCTTAAACAAATTAATTACATTTTATTTGATTTTTAAATAAATTAGTTTAATAATGAAATTAAGTGGAAGCTAAATAAAGGAGATAATATGGCTACTGCAAGACCTTATCGTCATGATGAAAATAACCCTATGCACATAGATATAAATAAGATTCTTTCAACACTCTCAACGATTGCTGAAAAGATGGAAAAGAATAATAACTACTGTCCTAACGTTCAAGAGCTGGATATGATTGCTGAACACATTCTTAGTTATATTAACAAACATCACAACAATATCGACTATCATAAGCATTTTCTTAAAAATGCAATCATAGATCTTACAGAGATCCCCGTGATGCACCCTAAAATGCAAAGATTGGCTATTAAGTCATGCGTAAATGTAGCCATAGATAATATTGAAAACTTTTGCAAAGTTAGCTTTTAATTACGAAGAAGATTTTTTCAATTAGATGGTAAAAAAACTTAATTTAGCTAACTTAGAGCCCCTTGAGAACGTATAACTACTGGAATATCCTCATATTCTGCGATCTCTAGGGTGCTTTTTTTGGACCAACTCTTGCGGATCACCTCGAAAACCGCATCTAGACGGCTTCTATCCGTTCTACTCTCATCGTATTGGTCGATCCACTAATACCAAATGCCGATCCAGAAGTTGTAATAACAAGATCCCCGATGTGTGCAAGCCCCCTAGATAGTATAAAGGTGCAAAGTTTTTTAAAGGATTCTTTTTCTGTAAGTAAAGTTTCAGGCTCAATGGGAATAACTCCCCATAAAATGGACATTTGATTATATATTTGCATACTCGAACTTAACGCCAAGATAGGCATACTAGGATGGCACTTTGATAGGATCCTTGCCGTCACGCCACTGTGTGTGTACACGAAAATAGCCTTTGCCTGTAAATTATACGCTGTTTTTGCAGTAGCCATGCTGACAGCAGAAGAAACATCGACAGTAAGTCCTCCTTTACTCCTTACTGAGAAGGATTCAAAGTCTAAATTAGCTTCTGATTCTTTTATAATATCTCTCATCATTCTTACTGTTTCTATTGGATAAAGTCCTACAGAGGTTTCTCCAGAGAGCATTACAGCCGATGAACCATCATAAATGGCATTTGCTACGTCAGAGACCTCAGCACGGGTAGGTCGTGGATTTTTTATCATCGACTCAAGCATTTGAGTGGCCGTTACAACAGGCTTTTGGTGTAAGAAACACTTTTTAATCATCATTTTTTGCAGAGCCGGTACCTGCTGCAAAGGCAGCTCGACACCCAAATCTCCTCTTGCAACCATGATCCCATCCGCCATCTGAACGATTGACTCAAAATTGCTAACCCCTTGAGGATTTTCAATTTTTGCTATAAGCATAACATCTGGACGTCCCTGGGATATCAAAAGTTTTTTTATTTCCACAACATGGTCTTCAGAACGAATGAAAGACGCGGCCACAATATCAATGCCATTCTTGCATCCAAAACTTATATCATCAATATCTTGCTGTGTCATGGCCGGCAAATTTATCGAAGCATTGGGGATATTTATTCCCTTATTCTTTTTTAAGATGGCTGAATTTTCAACTTCAACAGTTATACCTGTGTAATCTACATCGACAACATGTGTTATGATGTATCCATCATCAATAAGAATTTTAGTTCCAATTTTAATAGTATCAAAAACTTGATGAGGTGTCATTTGAACCATATCATCACGTTCTTCTACTATATTCTTAACAAGCTTAAGCTTCTGTCCTGCTGCTAGCTGTATACCTTCAGGCTTTACATGGCCAATACGGATCTCTGGCCCCTTAGTGTCGAGCATTATGGCCAGGGGAACTTTTTTTTCTACCCTTGCCTTTTTCAGCATCTCGATTACTTTAAGATGATCTTCATGAGTACCATGGCTAAAATTCAATCTAGCGACATTCATACCAGCATCTATGAGCTCCAGTATTTTTTCATAGGAAGCTACAGCAGGACCCATAGTGCATATTATTTTTGTTCTAATTGACATCTAACCCTCAATAAAAATGTTTTAATGGTACCTTCTTTTGATCTGAACTCTCCATAAAGATATAAAGGACCTTTTCGGTTGAACAGCTTGACCATCATAATAAAAAAACAAACGACTTACACAATTTAATCTAAAAAAATCTTACGAGTAAATCCTTCATCTATAAGCCGGAGTATAAAAACCCTTTAAAATTAAAACAAGCAGGTTATAAAAGCATGTTAAATGTAGGATTGGTGCATCAATAAATACTGGCCAAGAAATAAGTTCTGTCAAGAATACTAGCTGTTTTCAAAATAACCAATCATTTATGGGCTATAGATTTTGACAAGGTCCTAAGTTTGATTTTGTATGCGGCAGCAGCTTAAGTCTAACTTTTACGATCGTGAATCTGAGTTTCTCAACATCTAAAAAAATCTATTCATCGAATCTAATAGAGCAAATGATTATATTAATTTTCTTGTAACCGGAAAAAAGAGATACACAGCATATGGAAAAAGATCAAATTCTATTAAGAAACGTCCGAGTGCATAACTTAAAAAATGTTGATCTAGAACTTGAAAAAAACCAACTTATAGTCTTTACAGGCGTCTCAGGATCAGGGAAGTCGTCCTTAGCATTCGACACCATATACACAGAAGGACAAAGAAGATATATAGAATCTCTTTCTACGTATGCCCGTAGACATATGCAAGACCTTCCCAAGCCAGAGGCAGATCACATCGAAGGGATATCTCCCACCATTGCTATAGAGCAAAAAACAACAGGGAAAAATCCACGAAGCACCGTCGGAACGATGACTGGCGTATATGACTACATGAGGGTGCTATACGCCAGGGTAGCCACCCCCCATTGTCCTGTCAGCGGAAAGGGTGTCTCTCCTCAGAGTACCAAACAAATATGTGATAAGGTATATGCCCAAGCTCAAGCTCAGAGGATCATGATCCTAGCTCCTTTTGCAGAAGAAAAAAAAGGAGAATTTAAGGAAGACATTTCCGAATTGATAAGAAAAGGATATCTAAGAGCGCGTATCGACGGCAAAATTGTCGATCTATCCTCAGAAATATCATTGGATGGAAAGGTATCTCACACCATAGATGTAATTATAGATCGGTTATCTGCCGATGAGGAAAATAAAACAAGGCTTACAGAAGGGATCACCTCAGCGCTGGAATTCGGAAATGGTATAGTAAAAATCATCTACGTAGATACCGAGGAAGAAGCTTTATTCTCTCAGCATGGATATTGCTTGGAATCTGGCCTATCCTACGGACCTCTTGAGCCTAGCGACTTTTCTTTCAACCACCCCTCTGGTATGTGCACTAATTGTCAAGGCCTTGGTATATCCCAGGATTTCGATGAGAGTAAAATAATCGATCCTGAGCTCAGTATTTCCGAAGACTGCTGTCACATAGCAAGCTCTTACAACACAGTAAAATATGGAAATATCTATGACAACCTAGCCCGAATCAACCACTTTAGCGTGACAACACCCTGGAAAGATCTCAGCGATAAAGCAAAAAAAGTATTTCTTCACGGAACAGAGGCAAAGTGGACACGTATGTTATTTGTCCATCCGATAAAAAAAACAAGATGGCATGAATACGTCCAGTGGAA
>VGMB01000008.1 GCA_016866585.1 Chlamydiota bacterium | reverse complement strand
TATATCACTTGCTATACTCATGATGTTTGCAGCTCCTTATAGTATGAGAAGCGCCTCAGAGTCTGCAAATAGTAACATCCTTACTAACTTGATCAAAGAAAATACCACATCTCTCTTCTACGGAGTGACAGCTGTAAACACCGGGGCGTCTATCGTTCAGACATACGCTTCAGCAGAAATGGCCTATAACTACAAAGAACAGGCCGATGCAACTAAGAAAATGGGCTATGCTCAGGCTGCAGAAACACAGTACTTAGGACTTGTAGAAGCATTCAACCAAATATCTGTAGATACTATGAATTCAGAGCAACAATTACTAAATGCTAGAAGTAAAGCAGACTCAAACATGCTCCAGAACATGTATTCATATATGGCAACTTATACCAATGTACTTAACTCTGCGGTCTAAAAGACTGTAAAGTTATCCCATCAAAAAAACTTCAAGTAAAGACCATGAGATAAAATCTACATCTATCTCATGGTTTTTTTATATCTGATCATCTGAATTAACTAACCAAAGCTGTTAATGCAATTCGATCTTGGAGTTCTTCGAAAAAAATTTAAAGCAAGCAGACCTAAAAAATTCTCTGATTCTGCGATTCAAGATATCTGCATGGTGAGTTTTTTTTTCACCCTACTCTTTTTTCTACTTAAGGGTTCATTCGCTCTTTATTTTATATAATGCAAATCAACTTACCATTGCATCTTACTTAAGAATATCAAGAAGAATGAAGTGGCTAGGTCTAGATTATAAAAAGCTCTGCTCACACAAACCCACTCATATAGCAATTGACGACAAAGGAGTAAAAATCTATAGAGAGTCCAAAAAAATGGGGAAAATGAATCCGGGCATATGCCCTAAAACGCATGAAATCCTGTTTACCATCACCTCAGATGAATCATTTGGAGATCCTACCCTATTCAAAATGACAATGGATCATCTTCCTAAATCGGTTAAAGATGTGCTCATGGATGGAGCTTTAGACTCATATGAAATGTATAGGTTAACGGAAAGAGAGAGGGTAAATCTCATTACGCCTCCCAGGAAAGGATCCAAGTATAAAATAGTAATAGACCGAAGTAAAAGAGATGAAACCCTGCAAGATGATCTATAAAATGGGAAACAATTAAGAGGCCTTAAAGAAGTGGAAAAAACTAAGGAGATACCATAGGAGATCGCTGGTAGAAAAAGCAATCTCAAGAATCAAAGGAATCCTAGGAAACACCCTTAAAAGCAGGTCTTTAATCAACCCGCATCACGAAATCCTTCTTAAATCATTAATTATCAACAAACTAAACACCCTTGGGCTGCCTGTAAGAACCTAGTGTCCAGATCCCCAAGAGCTTATAGGCTTCCAGTTTATAAATTAAAAACTTGTCAAAAAGCCAATTACGCAACAACGCCTCTCATTCTTGTTATAAGCATTACACATTGAATTCAAGTAATTTACGAAAAAACAATATCTGAAACATAAATAAACAAATAGAAAAACTCAAACAATTGAAAATGAATAAAATAAAAACAACAACAAATAGAATTATTAATTATTTGTAAAAATTTGCAAAATCTTAACACAATTTTAATATTCATAGTTTATAATAAATAGTACGGGGATATTTTCTTTTTGGGGGATGTAAATAAAATGAGTTCAAATATCAATCAAAATTCACTAAATAACAGCGACGCAGTAGTAAGTACGTTTTATGTATCGGATGCAGCAAAAAAAAGAAAAAAAGACGAAGAGAAGCAGGCAGAGATGCTAGCGAGCTTAATAGTCATGCTTGAGGATGTGATTAACGTAGTGGCATCTTCAGAATCTGGAGATCCATCTGTTGGTATTGACAAGCTTAAAAATGACAGCAAAAAGCTTAGCGATCTTATTAACGGCAAAGACGATTTATCGAAACAATCATATACCCCATCTATGCAATGTATATCAAGTGACGGTACTAGCTCACCAAATATAGCTATTCATACAGGTCCAGTACCAAGTCCTGATCCAACGCCAGCACCTACTCCAGCACCAAGTCCGATAGATACATCGACGACCAGCACATCCTCAAATGCATCAATCATTCCCTCTAGCTATCCATCTACACAAGAGATGGCCGATGCTATGGCGACTATGTCTATCATGATAAAGGGACTAGAGGCTGAAATGCTTTTATCTAGTAATGAGCAATATAAAATGGCATGCGAGATGATGATCGCACAGATGGATCTAGCATACCAAGTTTTATACGACTATAACAACACTGCAAATTATGTTAATGAAGAATGGGCGAAGTACAATCAATATATTAATGATCATATGAAACAGTATCAAGACTGGATGAACCATACAAAAACCGAAACGTCAACTGTAAAAAATGATGGTACCGGTGGTCGACCAGTAACAACAAGCATACAAGTTCCAGATCCTCAAATCGACAAAGTAGAAAATGACATAGAGCAATATTGTCTAAATGAATTTGGATTAACAATATACCTTGATCCACATTGCACAGATCTTAATGCTATTATTAATAGTGCAAATCAGCAGGTATATGCCTATTTAATGTCTTTGATGGACGTAGCGGAAGCAAATGTTGAGACTGCATTTTTATATTCTACAAATCCTGTACTGCAAGAGATCGGCAAGATGATTTTTAATGATGCAGAATTTGATAAAGATGCTCTTCGTATGCTTGCTAATATTTTAAATGAAACACTTGAAAAAATGACGATCACCACAAGCATGCCAAGCGACTATTCATCAGGACCATCTAATCAGCTCGTTACAAAAATTCTTAGTATTATGACTGAAACGATTAGTGATTTAGAAACGATGATTGCAAAGTATGAAGCAAAACAAACAGAAGATAGTACTGATATTTCTAAAAAATATGGTAATTCTGCAAAAACAAGCTTAGAAAAAGCTAAAGACCAGCTCAATTATATTGAAAAACTGATCCATGATACAGAACAAGATAATGAGCTCTGTAAGATAATGGGGTATATCGTAGAAGGACTAATGATCGCAGTTGGCGTTGCAACATGCAACTATGAACTTGTAATCATAGCATCTACGATGATGGCACTGCAAGAAACAGGTGTAATGGATCAACTCAAAGATGAGCTTACTACAGCGTTTACAAATATGCTTATAGCAAGCGGTGAGAGTGAAAGTCAGGCCAAAAAAGATGCAGCTATTCTAGCCGACGTAGTTATCATATTGGTCGTTGCAGCAGCTTGTTATGGTGTAGGAGGTGGTGTAGGACTTCTTAAATCTGCAGCAGAGACTGCCGGTGAAGCTGCAGCAGAAAGCACTAGTGAGATAGCCGTAGAATCTTTATCGGAATCATTAGCAGAATCCGTTGCTGAATCAACAGAAACAAGTTCTACAGAACTTGCAGAAACTTCAGAGGAAGCTGCGGTAAATAAACTCGCAAAAATAAACATGACATTAGAAGCGGTATCTGAATTAACATCAGGTCAGTCTATTACAGAAAATGAAGTATCTACCGCTATAAATGTAAGTAACAACACTACTACAACTACTACTGAACAAGCTGTTACAGATGCAACGCAAAAAGTAACAGACATGGTGAATTACACTCTTAAGTACTTATACGATATGATGCCAGAGCTATCTTCAGCAGCGAAACTATCTACAGTGATGGGGATACAAGAAGTGGTAAACACTCATCTTGCAACAGATAGTACAAAAGCCTATTTATCTGCTAATACAGACATGTCAGAAAAGGAAATTGCAAAACAAGCTATGATTGCAGAAATAATAGTTGATGTGACATTAACGATTGCATCGATTGGTCTTTTCTCTTCTACTGCATCAAATGCAGAAGCAAAAGTAACGAAAGAAGCGGAAACAAACTCTGAAATAGTAAAAATGTACAGAAAAATAAAGGAAGCAGTTACCAACAACTCTCAAAATTTATTTCGTCTTGCATCAGGTATTACATTTGGAGCAACGATGGTAGAAACTGGGGCTAATATTGATAAATCTATAAATCTTGCTAAACAATCTATCGCTGAAAGAGAACTTGGAAAAGATCAAGCATATCTGACATTTTTCCTAAACCTTCAAGAGATGTCCAACGACACGATAAAGGAAAACATGCAAGAATATACACAAACTTTAAATACTAGAGAAAAAATTGACTCAACCATGTTAGCTAATATGCTATCTTACCAAGCTGAATATACTAAAATTCTTAGCCAATCAGCATAAATTGGGAACATTATAACTAATATAAAAAATAAAAGGGAGTGAACAAAACACTCTCTTTTTTTTTATAAAAAAACTATATGCCTCAATAACAAGATTCACATGATACAGAATTGAGCTTTGAAGCGCTTATCAGATCAGATAGACTTCCAATTTGACAAAACATTCAAAATCTATCAAAAACAGATCAATTATTTTAATTTTTTTTAATAACAGATTGAATTTCATGTAAATAAAAAGAATGATGACAGCTATGAAATTAAAAACCAAATCCGATTTAAAATGAAATAATTGAAAATATAATAAGACAAAGGCAGATAGTTAGACTGACTAGATAAAGCAATCAGATATAGATTCAAGATGTGAGATAATAAAAAAACCCTTTTAAGGATACCTTAAAAGGGTGATAAAGAAACCCTGGCAGCGACCTACTCTTCCATACTCTTGCGTACAGTACCATCGGCGATGAGAGGCTTGACTTCTGAGTTCGGGATGGGATCAGGTATTTCCCTCTCTCTATTGCCACCAGGAAAAAATTGCTTGTGAAAGAAAGTTATTCACTCATAAAAAACAGCGCTTGAAGAGTTTCCTACACACTTAAGTAAGTGTCAGGCAACTTTTCTTATCAGTGTCTTAGCTCTTATATTTAAGGGCTAGGACGCTGATCAAAAAGAAAAGTGATCAAGCCAATGGACCAATTAGTATGAGTTAGCTCAACGCATTACTACGCTTACACATCTCACCTATCAACCCTGTAATCTTCAGGGGGTCTCATAGGGATACCTTATCTTGAAGGAGGCTTGGCGTTTAGATGCTTTCAACGCTTATCCTTTCCGAACATAGCTACCCGGCGATGCACTTGGCAGTACAACCGGAACACCATTGGTTCGTCCACTTCGGTCCTCTCGTACTAGAAGCAGCTCTTCTCAAGTATCCTACGCCCACAACAGATAGGGACCAAACTGTCTCACGACGTTTTGAACCCAACTCACGTACCACTTTAATTGGCGAACAGCCAAACCCTTGGGACCTTCTCCAGCCCCAGGATGTGATGAGTCGACATCGAGGTGCCAAACCGCCACGTCGATATGAACTCTTGGTGGCGATAAGCCTGTTATCCCCGGAGTACCTTTTATCCGTTAAGCGACGGCGATTCCACTTTCAACCGCCGGATCACTAAGCCCTACTTTCGTACCTGCTTGACTCGCTGGTCTCGCAGTTAACCTACCTTATACCTTTACGCTCTTCTTGTGATTGCCAACCACAATGAGGTAAGCTTTGGACTCCTCCGTTACTTTTTGGGAGGATACCGCCCCAGTCAAACTGCCCGTCTGACACTGTCCCTCTCCCGGCTCCACGGGATGAGGTTAGATTTCCGACCTTTCAAGACCAGTATTTCAACGTTGACTCCCCAAGCCCTGACGAGCCTGGTTCATAGTCTCCTGGTTATCCTACACATGAAAAGTTAGAAGCCCATATCAGAGTACAGTAAAGGTTCACGGGGTCTTTCCGTCTTGTTGCGGGTAAACGGCATCTTCACCGCTACTACAATTTCACCGAGTCGCTCGTCGAGACAGTGCCCAGATCGTTAGGCCATTCGTGCAGGTCGGAACTTACCCGACAAGGAATTTCGCTACCTTAGGACCGTTATAGTTACGGCCGCCATTCACCAGGGCTTAAATTCAGTGCTTTGCATTGCTGCTGACACCTCCTTTTGACCTTTTGGCATTGGGCAGGCTTCACACCCTATACATCGTCTTAGACGACTTAGCAGAGTGCTGTGTTTTTGTTAAACAGTCGCCTGGGCCATTTCGCTTCGACCGCCTACTGCTCTTAACGCGAAGTTAATTACAGTCTGCGGTTCCTCTTCTCCCGAAGTTACGAGGATAATTTGCAGAGTTCCTTAACGAGCGTTCTCTCGCGCGCCTGAGAATATTCTTCACACCCACCTGTGTCGGTTTTGGTACGGTCACCATCGAAAACTAGAGGCTATTTCTTGGAAGTATCGCGCTACACCATCAGTTCCCCCGAAGGTTCCCTTTGTCCTACACCCGGTATTATGTTGACGGATTTACCTATCAACCAACCGCATGCAGAAACGGACATTTCCAATCGTCCGCGTGCTTAACTTACTTCGTCACCCCATTGTATAGATCTTAGGTGGCGCAGGAATATTTAACCTGCTTTCCATCGCCTACGCTTTTCAGCCTTAGCTTAGGGACCGGCTAACCCAGGGAAGACGAGCTTTACCCTGGAATCCTTAGGTTTTCGGCGAGGAAGATTTTCACTTCCTTTATCGTTTACTCATGCCATGCATTCTCACTTGTATGCGCTCCAACACTCCTTACGGTATATCTTCTTCGCACATACAACGCTCTTCTACCGCTTATATTCTTAACGAATATAAACCCGTGATTTCGGCACTATGCTTTAGTCCCGTATATTATCGGCGCGAAGTCTCTCGATTGGTGAGCTGTTACGCACTCTTTAAATGATGGCTGCCTCTAAGCCAACATCCCAACTGTCTTTGAGACTTCACTTCCTTACTCACTTAGCATAGATTTAGGGGCCTTAATCGACGATCTGGGCTGTTCCCCTTTTGACTACGAAGCTTATCCCCCGCAGTCTATCTCCCAGCATCTAATCCGGTATTCGGAGTTTGGTTCCCTTTGGTAAGGCGGTAGCCTCCCTCGTGGATCCAGTGCTCTACCCCCGAATTATTAATTGCTGAGGTTAACCCTAAAGTTATTTCGAAGAGAACAAGATATCTCCAAGTTTGATTGGCCTTTCACCCCTATCCACAACTCATCCAAGGCTTTTTCAACAGACACTAGTTCGGACCTCCACAAGGTGTTACCCTTGCTTCATCCTGGTCATGGATAGATCACTTGGTTTCGTGTCTAAATTATAGGACTTAACGCGCTATTCACACTCGCTTTCGCTTCGGCTCCGGAACGAAAGTCCCTTAACCTTGCCCTATAACTTAACTCGCTGGCTCATCATGCAAAAGGCACGCCGTCAGCCATTCCGCATTAAATGCGGCATAGGCCTCCGACCGTTTGTAAGCTGTTGGTTTCAGGTTCTATTTCACTCCCTTAACAAGGGTTCTTTTTACCTTTCCCTCGCGGTACTGGTTCACTATCGGTCATCAATGAGTATTTAGCCTTAGAGGGTGGTCCCCCTAGATTCAGACCGGATTCCACGTGGCCGGCCCTACTCAGGTACTCTACTCGCTTGTTATGCTTTTCACGTACAGGGCTATCACCTTGTATCGCTTACCTTCCCAGGTAATTCCGTTAAGGATAACTTCGCTTTATGTAAAGCCCTACAACCCCGATAATAGAATTATCGGTTTAGGCTCTTCCCCTGTCGCTCGCCGCTACTGAGGGAATCTCTTATAGATTTCTTTTCCTCTGCCTACTGAGATGTGTCACTTCGGCAGGTCTCGCTTTCATAACCTATGTATTCAGTTATGAATGATAAGATATTATTCTTACCGGGTTGCCCCATTCGGATTCCTACGGATCGATGCTTTCTTCCAGCTCCCCGTAGCTTTTCGCAGGTTTCCGCGTCCTTCTTCGCCTTTTGATGCCAAGGCATTCACCAACAGCCCTTAGCAGCTTGATCACATAATTTTTGTGATGCTGCCTTTATTCACCTACTTCTCTTTTTTTAGTATGAAGTTATTCTCCTCAAGCGCTTTTTTTTATTTGTGAATTGTATTTTACCACTTTATAAAAACTGTATTTACAATCTTACGATTGCAATACTCTTGAGGTTTTTCTTTCTTTCTCTCACAGCTTTCAAGATAACATGTGTCTTTTTCAAGACATAATTTTCTGCTTTGACAGCAGAAGTGAAACGACGACAAACAAGGTGAGAAGTTTGTCTCAACCTAAGAACTCTGAAATCACAAGGATTTCAGTTTGTCCTTTAAAGGAGGTGATCCAGCCCCACCTTCCGATAGGGCTACCTTGTTACGACTTCATCCCAGTCATCAGCCTTACCTTAGGCGCCTCTCCCCTTGCGGTTAAGTCAGCGACTTCGGGTAAAACCAACTCCCATGATGTGACGGGCGGTGTGTACAAGGCCCGGGAACGTATTCACGACGTTGTTGCTGACACGTCATTACTAGCAATTCCAACTTCATGTAGGCGAGTTGCAGCCTACAATCTGAACTGAGATCGGTTTTACGGATTTGCTCTACCTCGCGGCTTTGCTGCCTTCTGTACCGACCATTGTAGCACGTGTGTAGCCCCAGATATAAAGGCCATGCGGACTTGACGTCATCCTCACCTTCCTCCTAGTTAACCTAGGCAGTCTCACTAGAGTCCCCAGCATAACCTGTTGGCAACTAATGATAAGGGTTGCGCTCGTTGCGGGACTTAACCCAACACCTCACGGCACGAGCTGACGACAGCCATGCAGCACCTGTGCAGAGACCCTTACGGGAGATTCCATTTCTGGAACTGTCCTCTACATTTCAAACCTGGGTAAGGTTCTTCGCGTTGCATCGAATTAAACCACATGCTCCACTGCTTGTGCGGGCCCCCGTCAATTCTTTTGAGTTTCACCCTTGCGAGCGTACTCCCCAGGCGGTATACTTATCGCGTTAGCTACGACACAGTCAGGGTTGAGCCCAACTACATCAAGTATACAACGTTTACGGCAAGGACTACCAGGGTATCTAATCCTGTTTGCTCCCCTTGCTCTCGCGCCTCAGCGTCAGGTAATAACTAGAAAACCGCTTTCGCCACTGGTGTTCTTCCACATATCTACGCATTTCACCGCTACACGTGGAATTCCATTTTCTCCGTCATCCCTCTATAGACATGCAGTTTCAAATGCAGCTCCAGGGTTGAGCCCTGGAATTTCACATCTGACTTGCACATCCGCCTACGCGCCCTTTACGCCCAATAAATCCGATTAATGCTTGCACCCTCCGTATTACCGCAGCTGCTGGCACGGAGTTAGCCGGTGCTTCTTTACGCAGTACGCTCAAATCAGAAAGTTATTAGCTTCCTTCTCTTGTTCTTGCGCGAAAGAACTTTACGACCCGAAGGCCTTCATCATTCACACAGCGTCGCTTCGTCAGGCTTGCGCCCATTGCGAAAGATCCTCGACTGCAGCCTCCCGTAGGAGTGTGGGCAGTTCTCAGTCCCACTGTTGGCGGTCAATCTCTCAATCCGCCTAGACGTCTTAGCCTTGGTGCGCTCTTACCACACCAACTAGCTGATATCGCATGAACCTCTCTCTAACCGCAAGGTCTATCGCTAGATCCCCCACTTTGAAAACACTGTAATATACAACGTTGTCACATTCGGTATTAGCGGTCGTTTCCAACCGTTATCCCCAGGTTACAGGCAAGTTATTCATGTATTACTAACCCTTCCGCCACTAAGCTAAAAGTTACCCCTTAGCTTCGTTCGACTTGCATGCCTCATCCACGCTGTCAGCATTCAATCTGAACCAAGATCAAATTCTCAATCAAAAAAATTTTGATATGTTCTTATATATTATTGACATTTTCGGTCTACAAACTTTCGTTTGTATCCGCACAAACTTTTCACTCTTGTTTCGTCATTTCACTTCTACTGTCAAACAACTTAGCGTGCTTTACTTAGCATCACTTATTCTTAACTTCGTTTTCTTTTTCAAATCTCGTCGTTAGGAAGCAATAAACATACAAAAACACGTGATTTATTCGCAAGAGAACTTTTTTAATTTTTTTTAAAATAAAGAATTAACAGTGTTTTTTGTAATAAAAACACTGTTAATTGCTCTTAAGAATTCTAGTAGAATAGAACTAGATAGGATAGCATTCCGAGTAAAAAGCCGATTAAAATTGGAAGGGTTGCTTTTTTTAGGTATGTGAAAAAATCCATTTTTTCCATTCCCATCATAGCAACACCTGCGGCAGATCCTATGATAAGAAGACTACCACCAGTACCTGCTGCATAAGCGATCATGATCCAAAACGGATGATCTGTAGCAAACCTTTCTAAGGAATACATCCCCATACAGGCGGCTACTAAAGGAACGTTATCTACGATCGCAGAAAAAACACCAATAAGTGTTGCGATGCCAGGAAGATTTCCCACTGTAGAATCAAGCAAATTAGCAAACATAGTTAAAATTCCTGCTGTTTGCAGAGCATCGACTCCTAACAATATCCCTAAAAAGAACATAATAGAAGAAGTATCAATCTTTGAAAGTATAGACGGAACACGTAAATGTGTTCTTTGGTCAAATTTATGGTGCATAAGATCAGTAACAACCCAGAGAACTCCAAACGAAAGAAGCATACCCATAAACGGAGGTAGTCCTGTCAACGTCTTGAAAATTGGAACAAATACTAGCCCAGCTATACCTAGACAAAAAACCACCTTAGCTCCAGGTTCTGCTCTCTCTTCTTCAAGATGCTCTTTAAGATGGGCATATCTACCCCGAGCTTTCGATGAAAACCAAAGTAATGGGACTAACATAGAAATAAAGCTTGGAATTAAAAGTGTTTTCATCACATGAAAGGCTGAAATTTGGCCTTCGATCCAGAGCATTGTCGTAGTAACATCGCCTATGGGGGTCCAAGCTCCTCCGGCATTAGCTGCAACCACTACCATAATGCTAAGCGGCACTCTTTCTTTAGAGTCTTTAACGAGTTTTTTGAGCAGAGAAATCATCAAAATAGTAGTCGTCAAGTTGTCCAAAGCCGCAGACAAAATAAAAGACACGATGGACATAGTCCATAAAAGTCTTCTTTTAGAAGCAGACTGTATAACATCTGTTACAATTTTAAATCCTTTATGAGCATCAATTAGCTCTACTAAGGCCATTGCCCCCATAAGGAAAAAAATAATTTGCGATACACTCGATACGTGATGACCTAGTTCCTGAAGATCTACGGCTAAAGATCTATCGCTTGCATATAAGGTGATAACCCAGCAAAGCACAGCTATCAGAAGGCCAACTGCACTCTTGCTTATTTTGATCGTATGTTCGAAGACGATTGCGCTATATCCCAACACAAAAGTCACTAGTAATAAAATTGAAGCTAAGTCTAAAGAACCCATATCATTTCCTTGTTTAAAAAATACAGTGTATTTTTTTAACAGAAACTAATCAACCCTGTAAAATAAGAATACATGCGCAACAAAAGCAAGATAAACAGACAATGTCCATGAGGCTCTTACTCTAGTTTTGGCAGAGTCTTCCATAAATTCGGAGTGACTTGCCCTTCTTACGTGAGCCCTACTATTTAGTATCAAAAAACTTCCAAACGTAATCGCTGCAGCTACCACTTGAAGAAAAGACGGATCGTGACATATTGGTAAAAAATTTATTAATGTCACTAAAACAGCAACTGCTATAAGGCTTGGAATGAACATAGATAAAACTGAAGAAAGAAATAAAAAAAAGGTAACAACAGAAATTTTCCCCTCTAAAAAAACTAATCTTTTAGACAACAGCTCAGCCAGCCCTGAATGTAAAAATAAATATGAAAAAATCAACGAGGCTGAAAGAAGTAGAAACGTATCTAAAGGAAAGCACTTAAAATCTTCTTTTATAGAAAGAGACTTTGGAATTAATGAGAGGATTCCACAAATGGGGGCGCTATAGAATACTGAGATTCCAATTATGCTTAAAAAAAGAAATAGCAAAAAATTAAAAACCATCCACTTTTTAACAAAACCAGTGTTTTGTTTGTCATTATCATATGAATGTTTTGGATACGATGGTTCAAGAGGAATATTTTCATCAAACGCCTGAAAAACATCTAAAGTTTTTCTATCGACCTTGTGGTGATGGTCGATTTCAGGATCAAAATGTAAAGGGTCTTGCGATAGCCCAGCAAAAACAAGGATGCCCTCTTGATTTTTTTGAGCCTTAATCCCAATCCAAAAAAAGAAAAAACAAATAAAGAATAAAGTCAAAGATATGGGGCCGTTAGAAAAAAAGCCCCAGTGAGTACCTTCAAAAACCACATTACACAAATGATCTGCCAAAAGATTGGCAATCGACCCAACAATCGTTAATGAGGACGCTGCAGCAAATAGAGCTGGAAATACAGGGTACATTGCAGTTTTATACAAAGAGATCCTGTGTTTAAGATGTTTAATAAGAACATCTACCTGTCGTTGAAAAGGGAAAAAGGAAGCCAGAACGGTGCTAAAAAGATAAAACATAGAAGGCTTACCTCTAAACATCTTTTGCATCACAGACATAAGATACGAGATAACACCCGCCTTAATCGACGCTGTTAAAAACACATACAAACTAAAGAGTGTTACTGTAGCTCTATTTATGATAGAATAAAAAAGAATTTCGGAAGAAATAACACCGACTAACGCCCCTATAAGGGAAAAAGAAAAAAATATTTCACCAGGTTTGTATCTTCTGCTAGAATAAGACAAATAGGAAGAAAGTAGAAATAAAAGAGAAACACTAATAGGTTTCCAAGTCTTAATAAATACGTACACTTTTAAAATCCTAGTATTAGGTCAATCCAGCTTTTACTATATCATGCATACGAAGTATACCAACGATTTTACCATCATCAACAATAGGAAGAACCGTTATCCATTTAGACGGATCCTTTTGCATAAAAACAAGGGCATCCCACGCTAAAGTATCTGATGATAAAAAGCTTACAGCAGTATTCATTAAAGATTCCATGTTCTGCTCTAATACAGACGATCCGTTTGATTGAAGGGCTCTTCGTAAATCTCCATCAGTAAAAATACCTACAAGCCTTCTATCGTGATCTGCTACTAGCAATGCGCCACATTTTTTATTTGAGAGTTCGACCAGAACATCTAGCAATTTATCAGAAGGGCTACATACAGGAATATTTTGGTGATCTAGCATAAGATCTTTTATTTTCAAAAATATCTTTTTCCCTATAGCACCGGCGGGATGATTTAGAGCATAATCATCCATAGCAAATTCCCTATTTTTCATCAGGGCTACAGCAAGAACATCTCCAAAAATAAGTTGGACAGCAGTAGAAGTTGTAGGAACTAAATTAAAAGAACAGAGCTCTTTTTCTACAGGAAGACAAATGGATGTGTCACAAGATTTAGACAATCGACTTTGCGTATTGGAAACTATGGCAATAGTTTTACAATTGCGGTTTTTTACAAATGGTAACAGATTAAGCAACTCTTCTGACTCGCCTGACTTGCTAATCATAATAAGAATATCTTTATCAGAAATTATCCCTATGTCGCCATGCAAAAAATTCATAGCTGGCAGATAAAGAGCCCTCGTTCCTGTCGAAATGAGTGTCATAGCAATTTTTTCAGCGATGATGCCACTTTTACCTACCCCTGTAAGGACCACAAGTCCTTCACAAGAGTTGCATTGCCGAACAACATCTTCAACAGATTCAGTATCAATGTGCTCAAAGAAGTAATTCAAATGCTTTTGGGCATTTTCAAAAAGTGTTTTAATCATAGATCCTCGTTAAGAACATCTAATATAGCCCATTTGCAAATTTGCTTGAAGTCTTCAAATGAATATCGTAAAAACTAAATTTTAAACAACCCTCATACAGGAATAGTATCATGTCCTCATCTAAAATACCAATAGCAGTGGCCCATGGAGATGGAATCGGTCCAGAAATTATGGAAGCAGTCCTTCACATCCTAGATGAAGCGGGAGCTCCTCTGGAGTATAACAAAATTGAAATTGGAGAAAAGGTATACTTAGGCGGACATCCAACAGGTATAGAAGATTCTTCATGGGAAACGATAAAAAAGTCTAAGGCCTTTTTAAAAGCACCCATTACGACACCTCAAGGTGGCGGTTTTAAAAGCCTTAATGTCACAATCAGAACAACTCTTGGACTTTTTGCCAATATCCGTCCTTGCGTGGCGTATGATCCTTTTGTAAAAACAAAACATCCTAATATGGATGTTGTTATTGTAAGAGAAAACGAAGAGGATCTTTACGCCGGTATAGAGTACAAACAGACCCCTGGGGTATGCGAATCTCTAAAGATAATATCAAGACAAGGCTGTGAAAAAATAGTTCGCCATGCATTTGAATACGCAAGACACTATGGAAGAAAAAAAGTAACTTGCTTTAGTAAAGATAATATCATGAAATTTTCTGATGGTCTTTTTCATAAGGTGTTTGATGAAATAGCCAAAGAATACCCTCAAATAGAAAATGAACACTGGATAGTGGACATAGGTGCTGCGAAGCTAGCAGATACCCCAGAAGCATTTGATGTTATTGTTATGCCCAATCTTTATGGGGACATTCTATCCGACGTAGCAGCCCAAATCTCCGGATCGGTCGGACTTGCAGGCTCTGCAAATATTGGTGACAAAGGAGCTATGTTTGAAGCAATACATGGATCAGCACCACGGAGAGCTGGGCAAAATATGGCAAACCCCTCTGGGCTTCTTCTTGCGTCAGTGATGATGCTTGTCCACCTTGGCGAAACCAGGGTTGCAGAAAGGATTCATAACGCATGGCTAAAAACCCTTGAAGAGGGATTCCATACATATGATATCTTCACTGAAGGAGTAAGTAAAAGAAAAGTCGGAACAAAGGAATTTGCGCAAACCGTAGTTAAATTTCTTGGAGAAAAACCACAAAACCTCAAAACCGTATCATATAAAGAAAATGAAAAAATTAAACCTATAGGATCAAAGCATTTTCATACAGAATCATCAAGAGATCTTATTGGAACAGATATTTTTATCTACAGCAAAAATGATGCCAATGAGGTTATTGATCAATGTTCTAAAATATCCTCCATTACCCCATTAAAGCTACAAATGATAACAAACAGAGGAGTAAGGATATGGCCAAATGGACATCCTGAAACTTGCTGTATTGAGCAATGGAGATTACGGTTTGTCCACAAAGAAAAAGGGCACAGAGTAACAACACACGACATAATTAAATTATTGGAAGAACTTGAACAGAATAAATTTGATATGATCAAAACTGAAAATCTTTACGTAATTGATGGAGAGCCTGGATACTCTTCCGCGCAAGGATAGATATCATCAGCGGTAGGCTCAAGGGCCTACCGCTGATGATCGAATTAGTCTATATAAATGTCATTTTCTAAATGCTTTTTAACAGCAGATAAGAAACCACAACCGTACATACCATCAAGGACTCTATGATCAAAAGTTAATGAAATATGCATTAGAGATCTTATAGCCATCATGTCGTTTTCTAAAACAACTACACGTTTTTGAATTGCCCCAACACCAATAATAGCACATTCTGGATAGCGTATGATCGGAACTCCTATAGCCACACCAGACATACCAAAGTTAGTCATACTGATAGTACCATCCGTTACATCAGATGGAGCTAATTTTCCAGATCTAGCTTTCGTAGACAATGAGTGAATTGACTTGGCGATATCAGTCACACCCATCTTTTGGCAATTTTTAATAACAGGAACAAGCAATCCTTGATCAACACTTACAGCGATACCTAAATTGACATATTTTTTTACAACGATCGTATCTTTTTCTAAGGAAGAATTAATCAAAGGATATTCTTGCAACGCTTTTGAAATAGCCCTAGCAACATAACTTGTGATGGTAAGCTTTACCCCTTGTTTCTGAAGGAAAGACTCTTTATTTTTAGATATAACATCTAAAATAGGAGTGATATCTATTTCATTTACGAGAGTAGCATGAGGAGCTTCGTAAAACGACTTTACCATATTATCAGCAATAGCTTTACGCATGCCGCTCATTTTGACTCTTTCTATTTCTTCGGCACTATTTGAAACGGTACATACTGGAGCAGAACATGCTGAAGGCTTATCCTTAGCAATCGATGCAGCAGCGCAAGAACTAGGGGCAGCTTTACTATTAGCATAGGCCTCGACATCTTGTTTTGTGATTCTACCACCAGCTCCGGTTGCCTTAATATTTTTCATTTCATCCAGACCAACACCCAGCTCTGAAGCTGTCCTGAGCACCGCTGGAGAGAAAAACTCCTTCATTTCAGAAGAAGTACTTGGCGCAGAAGGAAGTATTTTCTCAGGAACCATCGTGGGTGCAGATCCTTTTTCACCAACAGACAGCACTAAAATCTTAGCTAGAGGATCTCCTACTTGAAGCTCTTCATCTGGAGCTGCCAAAGTACGCAATAAACGACCAGCAACTGGTGATGGTATTTCACTATTTACTTTGTCTGTAGAGACTTCTAAAAGAGGCTCATCCAAAGCAACCTCATCCCCTTCTTTTTTAA